>JBJMGN010000025.1:0-7017 GCA_045807885.1 Pyrinomonadaceae bacterium
GCCATAGTCTTCGGGTTGTATTATTTCGCGCATGGCGATATAAGTATTCAGCGTTTTCGCAACCTGCTTTCCAGCGAACATGCAGTCGAAGAAATAGAATCGGATTCACCTAACAACGGTGGTCTGACCACTGACCACTGACCACTGATATGCGCTGCCCCTACTGTGACCATATAGAAGACAAGGTTGTCGATTCGCGTGAAGCGAAGGATGGCGATTCGATCCGCCGCCGGCGCGAATGCCTCGGCTGCGGCCGTCGATTTACGTCCTACGAACGTATCGATGAGATACCCTTCATGGTCGTCAAAAAAGACGGTACGCGCGAAACATTTGATCGGAACAAAGTAATGGGAGGCCTTCTTCGGGCTGCTGAAAAACGGCCGATTCCGGTCAGAAAGCTTGAAGATATCGCAAACGAGATCGAAAAGAACGTGCAGGATTCTTTGGACCGCGAACTGCCTACTACCGATGTCGGCAAGACGATCATGCGCCGACTTAAATCACTCGATAAGGTCGCCTACGTTCGCTTTGCGTCTGTTTACCTCGAGTTCGAAGACGTCACCGCATTCATGACCGAGCTAAAGGATCTCGTCCGTTCCCGCCAACCCACCAAGAAACTAAAGAAAAGTAAAAAGCCTTAGACTTTTTTCCCTTTTTCTCGCCATTTGCTACTCGATCTCAATTGAGGCTTCAGGGCCTTCCTTGCCTGCGCGTGGATGGGCGTCTAAACTCGAACTATATGGCTGAGATCGAAGATTTTCCGCTTGCGATGGCTGAAGGCGACGTAATTGAACCTATGATGCAGGTTCCGTCGGTGCTGCCCGCGCTGCCGTTACGCGACATTGTTATCTATCCGTTCATGATCGTTCCGTTGTTTGTTTCGCGCGATAAATCTATAAAGGCGGTGGAAGAAGCATTAAAGGAAAACCGAATGATCGTGTTGGTTTCCCAGCGTGATGTGAACAAGGAAGATCCGACACGCGAAGACCTTTACGATACAGGCACGGTCGCAATTATCATGCGAATGTTGAAGCTGCCGGATGGCCGCATTCGCATTCTGATTCAGGGCCTCTCGCGTACAAAGGTGGATTCAGTAGACGCCCGCGGCGATCATGTCCGAGCCGGAATCACGCCGATCTCAGAGCCGCTCGCGCCGGAAAATTCGCTCGAGGTCGAGGCTCTCGTCCGCAATGTTCGCGGTTCGATGGAACGTGCGGCGAGCCTCGGAAAGAATATCTCGCCTGAGGTACTTGCGATAATCGCTAATCTCGAGGACGCCGGGCGACTCGCCGATCTTTCGGCTTCAAATCTTGATCTAAAAGTCGAAGACGCCCAAAGCGTTCTCGATATTTTCGAGCCTGTTACTCGTCTGCGGCGCGTTAACGATCTTCTTAACAAAGAGATCGAGGTTTTAACCGTGCAGCAAGAGATCAACACGCAGGCGCGTGCCGACATCGACCGATCACAGCGAGAATTCTTTCTTCGTCAGCAGCTGAAAGCGATCCAATCGGAACTCGGCGACGGTAACGAACTGTACGAAGAGATCGAGGCATATCGTAATAAGATCCTTGCCATAAAAATGCCGGAGCAGGCTGAGACGGAGACTTTGCGTCAGTTGAAAAAGCTCGAACGCATGCACCCGGACACTGCAGAAACGGCAACACTGCGAAACTGGCTCGATATTATGACCGAGCTGCCGTGGTCGGAGCAGTCGGAAGACAACCTCGACCTTTTGAAAGCGGAACAAATTCTCGACGAAGACCATTACGGCCTCGAGCGTGTGAAAGAAAGGATCGTTGAGGCATTGGCAGTGAGAAAGCTAGTCCAGAAGCCAAAGGGTTCGATTCTTTGCCTCGTCGGTCCTCCGGGCGTCGGAAAAACGAGTTTGGGGCGTTCGGTCGCACGAGCTTTAAATCGCAAATTCGTTCGTCTTAGCTTAGGAGGTCTTCACGATGAGGCGGAGATTCGCGGTCATAGGCGAACATATGTCGGAGCTATGCCCGGTCGGATCATTCAGGCAATTCAGCAGGCAGCGACAAATAATCCGCTGATTATGCTCGACGAAATTGACAAGGTGGGTGCTGACTTTCGCGGCGATCCAAGTTCTGCGTTGCTTGAGGTGCTTGATCCGGAACAGAATTCGAGCTTCCGTGATAACTATCTTGGCGTTACGTTCGATCTCTCGAATGTGATGTTCATGACGACGGCCAATATGCTCGACACGATCCAACCGGCGCTTCGAGACAGAATGGAGGTCATAAATCTTTCAGGCTATACCGAAGAAGAGAAGATCGAGATCGCAAGACGGCATTTGATCCCGAAGCAAGTCGAGGAAAACGGTCTTTCAAAGAAGGACCTTACGCTCGACCGCCGCGCTCTTGCCTGCATTGTCGGGGAATACACACAGGAAGCGGGGCTTCGCCAGCTTGAACGTGAGATCGGGAAGATATGTCGTAAGGTCGCTCGAAAAAAAGCAGAACTTGAAAAGAAATTTAAGCCGGTAAAGATCACTTCCGATACAGTGAAAGATTTTCTCCGAGCCCCGAAGATCTTCAATGAATCAAAGCTCAAAAAGGACCAAATTGGTACTGTAACCGGCCTTGCCTGGACAGCTGTGGGCGGCGACATTTTGTTTATCGAGGCGCTGAAAACCAAGGGTAAAGGGAAGCTGATGCTAACCGGTCAACTCGGTGAAGTGATGCAGGAATCCGCTCAAGCAGCGTTTTCGTATGCAAAAGCACGTTCGAAAGAACTTGGCATCGACGAACAGGTGCTTGAAAATTTCGACATCCACATTCACCTGCCTGAAGGCGCGATCCCGAAGGACGGCCCAAGTGCAGGCATAACAATGGCGACCGCCCTTGTTTCCGTGCTTGCACAGCGTCCGGTCAGGAAGGATGTTGCGATGACCGGCGAGATTACATTACGCGGCAACGTGCTGCCCATCGGCGGCGTCAAAGAAAAACTTTTGGCCGCGCGAAGGGCAAAGATGAAGACTGTAATTCTTCCGTCGCCGAACCGACGCGATCTCGAAGATCTACCGAAAGAGGTTACGGACGACCTTAGTTTTGTGTTCGTGGACAATGTTCAAGAGGTGTTTGATACTGCACTTTTAGAAGCTCGGTCGGTAGCGAAAGTGGCTAAACGAGCCGTATGGCGTGCATGATTTCAGTACGGGATTTGTTGACCTGTATAGGCTATTCATGGTAGTTTTAGGATAGAGAGTGGTGTGCCTAAGTGCACCGAAGCGGAACTTTTTTTATATCAACGCGTTAAGTTATTTGTAGCCCAATTAATACTTGTTCACCCGGGGGCCGCGATACAGACGAAGTTTTTATTGAATATTAATGAAATTTAGGATATACGCTACGACGTTTTTCGCCGCATTATGTATTTTCGGCGTCGGTATTTCTGCGCAAACGACCGACGAGGTCAAAACCGCCCAGGCGTTATATAACAAGGTTCTTGACGACGCCGGCCGCAATTTTAAGGACGGCTTAGAGGCGTTTAAGGCGAACAAGCGCGCCGATTCCGGAGCCAGGTTCGATAAGGCCGTAGAAGTTTTCCTTTATTCATCGCTTAATATTCAACGCGATGCCCGGCTACAGAGCTGCTATCAGCAGCTGATCGAAACGATCTATCGTTTGGAATTTCCTAACACCGCTCAGCCGCCGCAAATTCGACAGCTGGCCGCTACATGCGGATGGAATTGGAACGACGGCGATCTCAAACTCGGTGACGATGTTGCCCAGTTGAATCGAAATTCGCTGCAAAATTCTACTCAGGCCAACGCTGCGGCTTCAACTGCTACGAGTGCCGCGATCAAAAACGCAAATCTCGTCGGTTTTAATGAGCAGACCTACGAACCGTCGCCGCTGGACGAACTTTCAAAGCTTGAACTGACCTCAGAAGAGCTTCAGGTTGAAAGCAATCCGGTCGCGCAGCAGCAGTATCAATATATTCAATACGTGGTCGCCAATAAATCATTGGGCTTTTCCTTCCAGGTCCACCCGATGATCCAGCAATACATCAACTACTATCGCGGACGCGGGCGTTCGACCATGGAGATCGGGTTGTATCGTTCCGGTATGTTCATGCGAATGGCCCGGCGAATCTTTAAGGAAGAAGGTATTCCGGAGAATGTCGCATGGTTGGGACAGGTGGAAAGTACATGGAAACCTACGGCGCTTTCGTGGGCTGCGGCTTCCGGATTGTGGCAGTTTATCCCGGGCACGGGTGCTACATACGGACTTAAACGGACGGCTTATGTCGATGAGCGAAACAGCTTCGACGAAGCGACCCGCGCTTCGGCCCGCTACTTAAAGTTTCTATACAATCGTTACGGCAATTGGGAGCTCGCGATGGCGGGTTATAACTGCGGCGAGGGCAACGTCGACCGTGCGATCCGCCGTGCGGGTGTGACCAACTTCTGGTCAGCGTATCCGTACCTGCCCCGCGAAACGCGTAATTACGTCCCGAATATCCTTGCAACGATCCTGATCGCGAACAGCCCGGGTCAGTACGGTTTTGGCAATGTCCGCCCGGCGCCACCGCTCCAGTATGATCGGATTCGAGTGCCGGCGTCGACGAACCTCAGCCTGCTGGCACAGGCCGCAGACACGAGCGTTCAGTACCTGCGATATCTGAATCCGCATTTCCGTTCGAACACGACGCCGCCCGAACCCTATATCGTAAACGTCCCGGCTGGGAAGGCCAACGATGTTGTCGCCGTGTTCAAACGAATTCCGGCTTCGAAGGTCAACAATACGAATCTGGCGACCTCGGTTCAGGGTGAAACGTGGCAAACCATCTCCAATCGCACGGGCGTTAGCGTTGCTGATCTGATAGCGGCAAATCCCGGAATGAAAGATCCTAAGGGCAAGGTCTTCGTGCCGATGACCGAAGGCAATCGCATCACGGCTACGACCTATTCCCGCCCAACGAGCCAGCCGGTTGCGGGCTTGCAGAGCAGTGTCAAGGTCGTAAAGGCTCAGGCTGGCGATACTGTCGCAAGGCTGGCCGAACGTCATAAGAGCGACCCAGTTGAAGTAGCGAAATACAATGGATTGCTTCCGAATTCGGTCTTGGGCGCGGGTCGTGAGATCAAATTGCCCCTAGCCGGACAGAAGTAATTCAAAACAGTTTTTACAAATTCCTGACCGGATCTTTTCGGAGATCCGGTTTTATTTTGCCCGATTAACTTAAAACAAAATTGCTATTGACATGTTTCGATACTGTAACTATAATTGTTACAGTTATGGCGGCAAACAGCCAATTTTCGATGGCGGTACACGTGCTGATGATGTTGGCGCATGCGCGCGAGGAGAATCTGAAATCGGATTACATTGCGGGCAGCGTAAACACTAATCCGGTAGTGATCCGTCGGCTCCTTGGCCAATTGGGTCAGGCAAATCTGGTCATTTCGCAAACAGGAGCAAACGGCGGGACGCGGCTATCGCGATGTCCGTCAGAGATAAATTTAGCGGAGGTTTACAAGGCGGTTTCTTGCGGTGAGGTCTTTGCTCTTCACGGTCGGGCACCGAATCAGGATTGCCCTGTTGGTAGAAATATCGAAGCGGTGCTTTGTAATTTACAGAAAGAGATCGATCGCAGCATCGGCGACAAGCTTTCTCAATATACGCTCGAAAATATTTTTGAGCAGGCCGAGTCTCTACCGACGGCATAAATTTTTTTGACTCTATTTGTAGCTACTTTAGTTACAAACATTATTGATATAGAACCGATTGATGGAGGTTTTTTGATGATCAAAACGACTAACTGCTTAATGAATCCGATTCAACCGCGGAATGTATTGTTTAGCGCAATTACGGCGGCGTTGCGGCTTTATCCGTCTTTTATGAGAGCCAGTTTGCTGCTCCAGCGATTCGTACAGTAACGCGCCGAGGTTGGCGAAAAATGCCATGCAAAGCCATAATATTTGGAACCGAAACTGACCCAACAAACTTTGAGAGGAAGAATATGTATAAATTATTGATCGGAATTTTATCCACGACCTTTTTACTTGCTGCGTGCGAAGACCCGGCGGCCAACAAACCAAAGGCGACAACTTCGGACCCGACGTCCAACTCAAATATCGTCGCCACAAGCAACGCGAACGCAGCGCCTAAACAGGGCGAGGTTCTTGCGATAGATAATGAGAACTCAAAGGTCAGCTTCATCGGTTCCAAGGTTACCGGAAAACATGATGGAGGATTCAACAAATTCACGGGCAACATTAACCTGGTGACTGGAAAGCCGGAAGACAGTTCGGTAACGGTCGATATAGACGTCGCCTCGGTTTATACAGACACAGACGGATTGACCAAGCATCTCCAGACGACCGACTTTTTCGATGTTTCGAAATTTCCGAAAGCGACGTTCACTTCACGAAAGATCATTGCAGATAATGCTGCAGGGCCCGGCAAGTACACGATCACGGGTGACCTTGACCTTCGCGGCGCGAAGAAGACCGTGACATTCCCCGCGACTATCACAGTTACGGACGCAGATGTCGCGGTAAACTCGGAATTCTCGATCAATCGGAAGGATTTCGGGATCTTGTATGCCGGTAAAGCCGATGACCTTATTCGAGACGATGTCGTTATCAAGCTCGACCTTAAAGCGCCGCGGAAAAAGTAAATGAAAGCATTTGAGATCCGCGAATTCGGGATCGATAAACTCGCGCCAGTTGAACTGGGGACGCCAAAACCGAAACCAGATGAAGTGTTGGTCAAGTTGCGTGCGGCGTCGCTAAATTATCGCGACGTAATGGTTGCGAGCGGCGCTTATAATCCGCGGATGAAACTCCCGGCGATTCCGCTTTCCGATGCTGCCGGCGAGATCGTTGAGCTCGGCAGCGAAGTGACCGAATGGAATATTGGCGACCGTGTCATGCCGATCATGATCCAAAGGTGGTTCGATGGCGAGGTGTCTGACGAAACGCGTCGCACGGCTTTAGGCGCAGGGTCTTTTTGGAACGGAGTCGCACGTAAGTATGCCGCGTTTCGCCAAGATACT
>JBJMGN010000026.1:0-3266 GCA_045807885.1 Pyrinomonadaceae bacterium
AAATTCATCACCGACCGTGAAGAGCTGGAAAAGCTGGCACCGATGCTAAACGCGCCGATTAAGCGACAGGTTTTTGTGTGTAACGGTAAATCCTGTTCGCAGGTAGGGAGCTCCGAGGTGAAAGCAGAATTCGAACGCATCCTCGAAGCGAAAGGCCTGCGGCAAGGCAAGGAAAAGAAAGGCCGAAATCCGATGGGGTCGATCCTTTTGAACGACTGCGGTTCAATCGGCTTTTGCTCGATCGGTGTGGCAGTGATGGTCCATCCCGACGGCGTACTTTATGGACAGGTGCAAGCGGAAGATGTGGCGGAGATAGTCGAAAAGCACCTTGAGAAGGGAAATGTTGTCGAGCGATTGGCTCTGATGAAGCTGCCTCAGTAGTGATCAATTACCGTTGCCTTTAGGCAACGGATCCGAAGTGAAAAATAAGTTGGGCTTTAGCCCGAGGATTCTCGGCTAAAGCCCACGGTTTTGCTTGATAGAGCCGTTGCTGCAGCGAACGGCAATATTCACTTCTTTATAGCGACCACTTCCAAATATTCGCTTTTTACATGCGTTGTTCCGTCGGTCGCGGTATTGTTCTGGCTCCAGAGGGCCTCGGTATCCGAGCGGAACGCTTCGTGATTCTCCGGGGCGATCGCTTTGAACGCCATCACCGTCGGGCCGAAGTATTGGCGGAAATGTTCTACGACATCTGCGGGGCCGTATTCGAATGTCATATCCGCAAGTCGCGGTGTGGTTTTCAGATCGGTTACCTTATCGCCAAAGCGCTCAGCAACGATCTCGGGAACGCCCCATTGAACCGGCGGAGGCATATTCGGCGGCGGCAGGTACTTGCCTGAAAGCTTGAACATCTGACCCGCATGGCCCTCGGGCGTCCAGTTTGCCATCGCAATATCTCCGCCGGGTTTGCACACGCGAATCAATTCAGAGGCCGTAACATCAGGCCGCGGTGCGAACATCGCCCCGAACATCGTCATCACGACGTCGAAAGTGTTGTCTTCATACGGCAAAGCCTCAGCGTCGCCCTGCTCGAATTTGATATCGAGGCCAAGCGATTCAGCCCGCTTTTTCGCCGCTTCCACCAGATTGTCAGCGATGTCGATCCCGGTAACATCCGCTCCCTTTTGGGCCGCATTTACCGCAAGATTTCCGCTGCCGCAGGCTACATCGAGGACCTTCATGCCGGGCTTAATATCCAGCCCGTCAACGAATTCTGCAGCGACCTTTTCGATATGCTTCGCAACCTCGGAAAAATCGCCCGCTTCCCACGTGGTTTTAAGTCTTGATTTCAATGTCTCCATTTCCGGAGATGGTGCTGCTGTGCTCATATGAATGCCTCCAAATATTTCTGTGGGTTAAATGGGAATATATCATCAATTAGGACAAATGCGCTTAGCGTCTGCATTTCTTCCCCAATCTCCGGAGTCTTGAACCTTTCGCGAATGTACAACAAACCCGCTTCCACGATTTAAGAGAATGGCCGTTTCGTCACTTGTGTCGTCACCCGAATAAAACAGCAAATCGGACTTTCCGTCTTTATCTACGTCGCAGATAGGGATCAAAGCATAGACCCAATAACTATCGCCGTTTAGGGCTGTACCGTATTTATAAGAATAAAACGACCTTATTGTGCGACCGCGAGTTGTCGTTAGATCGAATGTTATCCAGTTTGTAATGTCCTTGAACAGTAGACGCGAACCTCGACGTGTGTAAGTCTGATAGGTTCGCGGCTGTATTCGATCGGGCTTACCGTCGCTATCCACATCGATGTGAATAGGGCGCAGATCATCGAAACCGCGTCGGTCTTCGTCGGTAACAGTCTGCGATTCAACTGGAATCACAAGTAGGCTAAGCATTATGTAAAACAAGAGCCGCATAAGGAAACTATCCGCGCATCGCAGTCAAAAGTTCATCCAAACCTTGTTCGCATCGCCGAATAGCGTCAACGCATTCTCCTTATAAAACAAAGGGTTATCGACGCTAGCGTAGCCGCTTGCCATTGAACGTTACATGACGAAGGTGTCGCGCGATTTCCAAACATGCGGGACTGGCATGCGGCCGTCGACGAGTCGGGTCCCGGCTAAAATCAACTCAGCCATTTCCCTGAGTTAGTTGCTGCAATATCTGCTGGAACATCTGGGCCGGATCGTTTTGCCCCCTCTGATCCGAATCGTTGGTCGTCTCCCTGGGCGTATCGCGGACCTTGACCATATCGCGGATCCTGGGGGCGATCAGATCGCGAAATTTCTTCCAGTCAGCGAGAAGGGAGATCTCATTGGAAGCCAGGTATTTACCCTTTCTCTCTGGGTGATGCAGGAAAAATACAATATCGGTGAGTTTGTCGAGGCTCTCTATGCCGCTCATAACTGCGGTTTGCACGACGAAAAACCAAGAATTAGGGCCTCGTCGATAAGCCTCCTGAACGGTCTGGGGCAGCGATGCGGGGTTGAATGCCATAACTCTAATCTCCTTACTGCTCGCGAAAAAACGAGGTTGGTATCAGGTTGTCAACTCTTGACGTATCGACTGTTTATATTTGCACATATCACTTGATCTCATTCCAACTGCTTTGTCAGACCAACATCAAACGCGCATCGCTGTTAGGATCTCATCAACGACTTTCTTCGCATCGCCGAAGAGCATCAGCGTGTTTTCTTTGTAAAAGAGCGGGTTATCGACACCCGCATATCCGCTGGCCATTGAGCGTTTCATGACTATGGTATCGCGGGCTTCCCAGACGTGGAGGACCGGCATACCGGCAATCGGCGAAGCGGGGTCGTCCATTGCCGAAGGGTTGACGATGTCGTTCGCGCCGATCACCCACGAAACATCGGTGCCGCTGAATTCATCGTTGACCTCATCCATTTCGAAAACGATGTCGTAGGGAATATTAGCCTCGGCGAGCAGGACGTTCATGTGGCCGGGGAGTCGGCCCGCGACCGGGTGGATCGCGAATTTCACTTCGGTTCCGGCTTCTTTCAGGATCTTTACGACTTCAGCTAGCGAATGCTGCGCCTGTGCGACAGCGAGTCCATAGCCGGGAACGATGATCACCTTTTTCGCCTGCTGCAGCATGCCGGCGGCAGTTTCCGCGTCAACCGAACGCACCTCGCCTGCCGGTGCCGAGCCTGCGGCCGCTGGTGCCCCGCCTTCGGTTCCGAAGCCGCCGAGCATCACGCTCACGAACGAACGGTTCATCCCGCGGCACATTATGTAACTGAGGATCGCGCCGGATGATCCGACCAAAGCTCCGGTAATGATCA
>JBJMGN010000027.1:0-2850 GCA_045807885.1 Pyrinomonadaceae bacterium
AAAATAAAAAAGACGGGTTTCGGCCCGTCTTTTTTTAGCTTTTTTGAGGTATATCCTCGCCCATTTTAACGAACACCAGGGAAGCAGAGTTCAGGCAATACCGCTGTCCGGTCGGCGGCGGGCCGTCGGGGAAAACGTGGCCCTGGTGGCTTCCGCAGCGGGCACAGCGAATTTCGACACGTCGCATTCCGTAGGTGTTGTCTTCGATCTCGGTCAAGTGGTCCTTATCGAACGGCGTGTAGAACGAAGGCCAGCCTGTGCCCGAATTAAACTTGTGCTTCGAGGAAAAAAGCGGCAGCCCGCATAGCCGGCACGCGTAGGTTCCATCCAACTTATTATCAAGCAGCGTCCCGCAAAATGGCGCCTCGGTGCCGTGATTGAGCATAATGCGGCGTTCTTCATCGTTCAGATCCTCCGCGAGCCGCTCGATATCTTCTTGCGAAAGCGGTGTGACATCGTAGCCCGCAGCTGAGATCCGTTCTACTTTCATCTTCGATATTTCCATTTCTATCTTTTGTCCTGCGGCCGCGCCCAAATCCGTCTTATTGCTTGACGGAAAAGATTTCGTCGCACGGTCGCTATTTTAATAAAACTATCACATTGCCGCCGTGATTTTGAATTTATACAGGAGATCAAAAAGCAATGGCTGAACCAGATATACCTTGGATGCCCAAGGTCAGGGATACAAAAATATTAACGATCCGCAACGACGCCGACGTAGGACTTTGGTCCGGGCTCGTCGCCGCCTCGGTGCCGATCTTTAACGATAAGATCATGAAAGCACTGAAGTACAACATCGTCACCGAAGGCAAGGCCAACGTCATAGTAAAGGTCGCAGGCGCCGGAAAGGAGGATCCGAAACTAGGAGCAACTGCGACACATGGCGTAGCTCGTCGTTGGAAAGGAAATCAAGGGATCGAAGAGGCGGAGATCTATCTGCCGGCTACACCATGGCAGAGCCATCGGAACGTGCTGCAGATGATATTGATGCATGAAATGGCTCACGCAGCAGGGCTTGAGGAACACGCGAGCGACGGCGTTTTCATGACGCTTCCAAACGTCGACGAAAACGGCAATATTACAGCGACCAAGGGCGGTAGGAAAATGCCGGCGTTTTTCTTCACCAACAAAACGATCACGCGGATGCGGGCAATCTGGTAAGGCCCATGATTTAGCCCCACCAGAAAGCAGACGCGATGATGCAGTAAAGGCCGATTAGCGCGAGTCCTTCTAACCAGATGGACTCGCCGTCATATATGATAAATGCGCTGACGATCACTGCGAGGAGTAGTATCGCGACCAGCATCGGAGAAAGCACAAACGTAAGTACCGCGCCGCCGAGTATATACGAAAGCAAAACGAGGATCGGAAACAGACCAAGCGCGATCTGAAGGGAACTATTCAGAATGACGCTTACCGCGTAATCGGCTTGATTTTTCCATGCAAGCTGAATGCCGACGAGGTTTTCAATCGCGTTTCCAGCAATTGCGACAACAACCAAACCAGCGAACGCTTCGGAAATTCCGAGCGTCGCCATCGCCGGCTGAAGTGCCTCTACGAACCAATCCGAAACGAAGGCCGCACCGAGGCCGGTTCCCGCAAGGACAGCAATTGTCATGCCCATTGGCCATTCGGCGTGGCTCGATTCTTCGTCATGGAGTGCTATCGAGGGGTCGCCTTTCACAGCGAAATAAATATTCGCGATGAGAAGCACCAACAAGATCACCGCCAGAAATATGTCCAGTGAAAGAATGTGAGTTTCGGCCGGCGTGTGAAGTTCCTTTGCTAGTGTGGGTACGACGAGCACAGCCGCCGCAAGCAGCATTAACGTAACTATCATCTTCGGCGGCTCGGAATTGAATCGCTGGGTTCCATTCTTCAAACCGCCGAGAAAAAGAGCGAGGCCGAGTACCAGTACCGAGTTTCCAAGTATCGAGCCAATGAGTGCCGCCTGCACAACATGATCGAGGCCGGCCCGCAGCGCGAAAATGCAGACGAAAAGCTCCGGAAGATTTCCCAGGCCGGACTGAAGGACTCCGGTTGCACCGGGCCCCAGTCGACTTCCCAGTTGCTCGGTCGCGTCCCCGACCATCACCGCAAGCAGCGCCAAAGCCGCGGCCGTAACGACGAACGCTAATACGGCGTTTGCATGTGCATAGTGCAATATACCGGAAGCAACAACGAATAATCCGCAAAGCACCAGGATTACCTTTTCACGTTTTTCCATTAGCTTTTCTCGTCGCCAAACACGCGCTTTTCCAGGTTACGCAGCCGTTTTGCAAATTCGCCCAATCGCCTGAAAGCGGACGTTGACCGCAGCCATTCACGGTTATCAAAACCGGGAATTCCTGAAATGACCTTGCCGGGCTCAACGTCATGGCTCGTCGCCGATTTGGCAGTCACGACCGAGTCGTCTCCCACTTTTAAATGGCCCGCGATCCCTACCTGGCCTGCGAGAACTACTCGCTTCCCAATTACCGAACTGCCGGCAAGCCCGGTCTGCGCACATATGAGAGCGTCTTCGTCGATCGTACACGAGTGGCCGATCTGAACAAGGTTGTCGAGTTTGGCTCCGCGCTTGATCCGCGTTTCTCCGACCGACGCCCTGTCGATCACCGTGTTTGCACCGATCTCGACGTCGTCCTCGATCACGACCCGGCCAACCTGCGGGATCTTAAGCCATCGTCGCTCTTCGTCCTTCGCATAGCCGAAACCGTCGCAGCCGATTGTGGCGTTATTGTAAATTATGCAGTTTCGACCAATAACCGTGCCTTCGCGTATCGAAACACTCGAGTGAATGAGCGTGTTCTCACCGATCTCGACGTCGTCGTATATCACTACATTTGGCAT
>JBJMGN010000028.1:0-2527 GCA_045807885.1 Pyrinomonadaceae bacterium
ATAATTGTCAACAAAAGTGCTTTTGAAATTCTACGAAGTCAATTTTCCTCAATATTGATCGACACCGACTTGGAATTGCCAGCGTTTTCCGGCGGGGCGATCGGTTATTTTGATTTCGAGTGCGTTGAGTGTTTCGAGCCATCATTGAGGCTCTCGAACAGCTACAACGCTGTTGCCGAGTTTATGTTTTTTGATTCGCTGATCGCATTCGACCATGTTCGTCAGACGATTCAGATAATCACGCTTGCCTGCGATGAAAAAGGCGATTTCATTTCGAAGGAACAGGCCGCGGCAAAAAACAAAGGTATCCGAAAAAAGCTTGAAACTGAATTTATTCCAATTCCGTCAAGCTCGGGCGTACCGGCGGAAACGGAGGTTCGATCGAATTTCACGCAATCTGATTTCGAAGACGCGGTCCGAAAGGTGAAAGAACTCATTTATGCGGGGGAATGTTATCAGGTCGTGCTTTCGCAGCGTTTTGAGCGAAAGACAAGTGCGTCGCCCGTTTCCATCTATCGTGCGATCCGGTCGCTCAATCCTTCACCATATATGTTCCTGCTGCAGATAAATGGAAAATCTGTGATCGGGGCTTCTCCGGAAATGCTGGTTCGCTGCCGAGATCGACAGTTGGAATATCGGCCGATCGCAGGCACCCGGCGCAGAGGCAAAGATGCGAACGCAGACCGCGATCTCGCCGAAGAAATGCGTAACGATCCAAAAGAAGTAGCGGAGCACATGATGCTTGTCGACCTCGGCAGAAACGATCTTGGCCGTGTTTCCGAATTTGGCAGTGTAGTGGTCGACCGGCTGATGGAGGTTGAAAAATATTCGCATGTTCAACATCTGGTCAGCCAGTTGTCTGCGAAATTAAAAGCCGACAAAGATCCTTTCGACGCGCTCGCCGCCTGCTTTCCCGCAGGCACTGTTTCCGGCGCCCCGAAGGTTCGAGCGATCGAGATCATTCGTCAACTTGAACTTGACCATCGCGGCTTGTATGCAGGCGCGGTCGGCTATTTTGACTACACCGGGAATATGGACACATGCATTGCCATCCGAACGCTGGTTTTAGAAAACGGTGTAGCCAAGATCCAGGCTGGAGCCGGCATTGTCGCGGATTCGGTTCCGGAACTTGAGTACCAGGAAACCGTAAACAAAGCGCGCGCGATGATCCGAGCGATCGAAATTTCGGAGGGCCGTTAAATGACGTCCGTCCTGGAAAATTACCGGCTGAAATTCGAACGGGGCGATTCGTTTGAAATCGATGACGCCGAACAGTTGTTGAATGCTTTGATCGAGGAATCAAACGAATCGCTTCTTTCATCTGTGTTTGTCTCGTGGAACCGAAAAGGTATCGACGAACATGAGATCTATGCGATCGCTAAATTAATGCGAGAGAGAATGAAGCGCGTAAATTCGAAGCATGAAACATGCGTGGATATCGTAGGTACGGGAGGCAGTAAGGCCAAAACCTTCAATGTCTCGACAGCAGCGGCATTTGTCGTTGCCGGTGAAGGCGTCGCTGTTGCGAAACATGGAAATAAGGCAGCGACGAGTAACTCAGGAAGTGCCGACGTATTGAGCGAGCTTGGCTTAAATCATGCTCTTGACCCGGTAGCCTCGGAAAGAAGTTTGAACGAGATCGGAATATGCTTCATGTTCGCGCCCAATCACCATCGGCTTTCGCCGACCCTTGCAAAAGTTCGCAGAAGCCTCGGCTTTCCGACAATATTTAATTGCGTTGGTCCGCTTTGCAATCCTGCCGGCGCCCAGCATCAATTGATCGGTGTTTGGGACATAACTCTACTGCCTAAAATGGCAGGTGCTCTCGCAAAACTCGGTACAAAAAAGTCGTGGGTCGTACATGGCGAAGACGGCCTTGATGAGATTTCGGTAACAGAATCGACGTACGTTGCGGAAGTTATTAGTGAAAGTGTAAACGAATTTAAAATTGCGCCCTCCGATTTCGGGACAGATCCCAAAGGCTCGACCGATCTTCGGGCTGCCACGCCAGAGAATAGCGCGAGATTGATCCGTCAGGTACTCGCGCCGAGTCGAGACGAATTCTTGGCACGCACGTTAGTGGAAATAAATGCAGCAGCAGCGATTTACCTTGCGGGATTCGGTGACGATCTGTTCGAAGCTTCAAATTGCGCAAGGGATTCGATCCAGGGCGGCCGCGCGCACGGGAAACTGGAAGCACTTATCAATTATCAACGAGCATGAGCGAAACGATACTCGACAAAATAATTACATCAAAACGGCGGCGCGTTGAAGAAGCAATGCGCGGAACCGACATTAATGCATTAAGCAAAAGCGCGTTTGAACGAAGGAAAATAGCCCAACCAAACCTGCTGGTTTCAGCGTTAAGGCAAAGGAGCGTGAACATCATTGCGGAGTTCAAGCGTGCCTCGCCTTCAAAGGGTGTTATCAACGATCGAATAGACGCAGCTTATGTGGCGGGAATGTACGCAAAGGGCGGTGCATGTGCGATCTCAGTTCTGACCGAGGAAGATCACTTTCAGGGTTC
>JBJMGN010000029.1:0-4479 GCA_045807885.1 Pyrinomonadaceae bacterium
GCGCCCGATGGTCTTCTTTCCATTTACCACGCGCTCATTATCGAGAACCATTTTCCCGTTGGCCATTCCGCCAACGTAAAAGGCGAGCGTACCCTTGTCGTCCACCCAGGTTTGGTGCCATTTGCCATCGGTTGAATCGAAATTGCTAAAGCTTTTGCCGCTGGTGATCGGTGTATTCCAATTCTCAAAAATTACGCAACTGCTGAGTATCAGTTGAATGGAGCTCGTACCAACGGTGACTCCCTGAGCATTCTTCGGCAGCCATTCGCCGATCCAAAAATCGAACTGGCGAAATTCCGGTTTCGATTTGCACGGATTAGCAGCGAGGTCGGTTTTCTTTACGACTTCGATGAAACGCGGTTCGGTTCGCAGTTCTTTGAAGTCGGGCTCAGCTTCAAGTTGCGAAGCCTGAATGCCGCCCATTGGTACGGTGGATTCCAGTACCTCATACACCTTTGCTTTATTCTGCAGTCGTGCGTAGGCGCGCGAAATCGCAAACGCGTAAATAGGATTCGGCGAGATAGTATTCGCGATTAGCAACACGCGCAAAGCGTCATCGTTTTTTTGAAGGTTCAGATACGAAATGCCTTGTCGGTAATGCGCACCGCCGTTCTTCGGTTCGAGTTTAATGATCGCATCGAAGTTTTTAGCGGCCTCGGCCCAATTCTGTTTTTGATACGCATCATTTGCCGCCGTTCGCATTTCCTGTGTAACGCCGCTGCCGGCCTGCGGTTGTGGGTACACGGAGAATGAAAGAGACACTAACATCGCTGTTGCAATCACAACTTGCTTAAACATATTCTCAACTCCTTCACCTGACAAAACCCTGTGTCCGTGCAACAAAGATCTCACACGCTGATCCAAAATCGACGTTCCTGCAGATCGGAAAATAGACTTTTTGACCATCCTTTCCCCACTGCGGCGCCGTTGCCCGGCCCTCTGTATTAGCGAGCAGACGGATCTCGCCGCCATCGGGATTCATCGTAAAGATCTGATAGCTTGAATTACGGTTCGAAGCAAATGCGATCCGTGTTCCATCCGGCGACCATGACGGCCACCCGTCAAAGGACGGATGATTCGTTAAGTTTTTAACACCAGTCCCGTCTGCGTTCGCCAGGAACACTTCAGAATTCATCTCGCCGATCATACGGCGGAAAGCGATCCGTTTTCCGTCCGGCGAGATCGAGGGATAAGTATTCACGCCGCCGGTAATGAGCGTGGTGATCTTGGCGGTGGCAAGGTCAATAACGTTGATATCCGCGTCGTTCTTTCTCGGCGGGGCGAGGTCGTCATCGGTACAATATGCGACCTTCGTTCCATCAGGAAACCAGTTTGGATGAATAGCCTTAACTGTTCTGGGGGTTAGTTCCTTCACGCCCGAACCGTCGACATTCATCAACGCGATCACTTCAAGATCGTCCTTGATATAAACGAATGCGATCTGTTTGCCGTCCGGCGACCATGCAGGATCTTCATGGTTAGCATCGTCGCGCGTTATCTGCGCTGCTCCGGTACCGTCAACATTACGGATAAATAACTGTTCACGACCGAGTATCTGAGAAATATAAACCATCCGCTTCCCGTCGGGCGAAAGCGAAGGGTCATAAGTGGCGGAATACGTGACCTGGTACGCGAGGCTGTCAGCTCGTCGCTGGCCGTACGAGTTCCCCGTCAACGTTGACACGGCAAATAGTAATACAGAAATCCAAAAGCGTTTTTTCAGTTTCATGCTACGAACTTTACGGAAATTCCGTTAGCAAGTTTCTGAAATATTGAAAATAAAAGAGATACGGTGGATTTTATCCACCGTATCGAATATTTCGGTCTACCTGATCGCGAAGCGCTTTGCGAAGTGACTCTAAGGTTTCATCGCCTTTTCTTTTTCCGTGCATGCGCCCGGATCGATGGTTGAAGCTCCGTTCGCGATCTTCCAACCGGTTTCGGTTCGTACCAGGTTGAATTGATCGATGCCGCAATGCGACACCTTGCCGCTGACCCAGAAAACATATCGGCCCCAGACCATTGCCCAATCGCCGTCGACCTCGACCTTCGGGTCATACATCGTTTCCTTGGTCACCACCGACTTGTCGGTAAAGAATTTTGAGAACGCATCGCGTCCGATCATGTCGAGCCGCATCTTGCCATCCTTCATTTTTCGAATGCCCGCAAGCTGTGACTCCGGCCCGGTATGAAGATCGATAATACCCTGCGGATTGGCAGCCGCCATTTCGGCAAAAAGCTGGTTGACGACACCAAGGACAGCGGATTTGTCGTCGGTTTTTTGGGCAAAGACGGGAAGTGAAATAGCAGCTAGAAATGTTAGATAGAGGATCGATTTTTTCATGTTTTTCGTTTCGCCCTTACTCTGTGCGGGCTTCTGCAATTAAGTTTGTTCGGTGAATTGTAATTTCGGCAGTTTCGCCTGCAGGGTCTTGGTACCTTCGTCGGTGATCTTGGATTCGCCTATCAGCAAAACTTCGAGCGATGAGATCTTTTCAAGGGATTTAATACCAGCATCGGAAACGGCGGTTCGAAACACGCTTACTTTTCGGAGCTTCGGGTGACGTTCGATATTTACAAGGCCGCCGTCAGTAACCTTCGTTCCGCCTATGAGAAGCGTTTCGAGGTCGATAAGGCCACGAAGATTCTCCATTCCTTTATCGGAAAGATTCGTTCGGAACAGGTTTAGGAATTTCAATTTTCGCAGGGTGCGAACATGAGCGATACCTTCGTCCGTGATCGGTGTGATCCGCAGGTCGAGCGATTGAAGGCCGGGGAATTTCTCAAGTACCGCAAGGTCCGCATCGGTCACTTTCGTGTTGTTCAGATCGATCTTTACTACTTCACCTTCAGAATTCCATTCCACCTTGCCGCCGAGTTTTTCGATGGCAGCGGCCGCGGTTTTTTCTTCTGCCTCGAAGCCGCGATGCATTCGCGGTGCGATCTCATCAAGCCATTTATTCATCTCCGCCTGCGAGTACCATTTGCCACGAAGCATCACGCCGGCACGATTGTTGGTCGCCGAGATGTTTTCGAACGGGTTCGCGTTCAGCAAAACCAGATCTGCCACTTTTCCCCTTTCGATGGTTCCTGACTTTGCGATCGTGCCCAGATATTCGTGCGCGTTCCGAGTTCCAGCCGCTAGCACGGCGTAGTTCGGCAGGCCCGAGTCCTTCAATGCCTGTAGCTCGCGATGTTCTGAAAAACCATACAGCCATAAGAATTCAGGTGTATCCGAGCCGGCCATTATCTTCCCACCGGCGTCGTAGATCGCTTTGATCAGCTTGTCTCGGTATCCGACCCAACGGGCACGCGTTTCGAGCGGGATCTGATTTAGCCGTGTACGTTTTTGAAAATCGATAAAGCGGTCCTGAATTCGAGCAGGGTAAAAACGAAAATCGGGCTGTGCGCGGATCGATTCTTCGCTGCGCCCACGACCGAAGGTGTTCTTCATGAAATGCTGTGTCGGGTCGACATACGGATTTGACGCGACGGTTTTTCGCGCGACTTCGGCGATCTTGCCTTCATCGATGTAATCTAAGCTTTTCCAATTTTCAAGCGTGTAGATGTATAGGTCGGAGACGGAACCTTTAACGGGCGAATCGTCACGAACAAGAAACTCCATATAACCGTCAAGATGCTCGATCTGCTGTTTCGCCTTCCACGCACGCTCGACGCCGACGAATCGGCTGTCCGCATGCCCGACAACACGAATGCCGATCTTTGCGGCTTCGTCGACCGCCGCTTCGTAAACTTCTGGCTTAATGAACGTAGTTACTTTGATGAAATCGTAGCCTGCGGCTTTGGATTTGCGGACGGCGTCGCGAGCTTCTTCGGGCGTGTTCACTACAAAATCGTTGCCCTGTTCGCGTCCCGTAAGATGCGGCGACGCGCTAAATATCGTCGGGGCGATGATCTCGTTCTTTGCTGCCCGCGCACGCAAAACAAGCTGCTCGGGCGTGCCGATCATAAACCGTATCGTCGTCACGCCGTTCGCAACCATGATCTTCAATTCGTCTTCAGCGAGCGAATCCGGAAACTCATCGTCCGAGAGCATATGCGTGTGCATATCGACGAGACCCGGGATTAGATATTTTCCCGCTCCATCAACCCGCACAGCCGTCTTTGGCACCTTCACTTTCGAAGCATCACCGATCTCAGCGATTAACCCGTCTTTCACGATCACTGTTTGATTGCTTAGAATTCGCTCACGGTCCATCGGGATGACATTTACCCCGACAAACGCAACGCTCTGCGCGCCGACGGATATACCGACTAAAAGTAAAAGTAAGAAAAATATCAAACGTTTCACGCGTTTACTCCCTATTGCAGCTTTGCAGCAAGCCGATCGTAATTTGCCTTCGCCGTCTTTGCATACTCGATATCGTTTCGAAGATCGGCGGCCTTATAGGCCTTTTCGTAATATTCACGCGCTTGTTTCAGGCGCCCTGTTTTCTCGTAAGCGACCGCAAGGTTATC
>JBJMGN010000030.1:0-4252 GCA_045807885.1 Pyrinomonadaceae bacterium
CTGCGCCCTCCCTCACGGTCGGGCTACTGACACCGTCGCGCTCGGCGACTATCGCATTTGCCACTTCCTCTCTTAGTCCTTTTACATAATTCAAACCAACTCTCAGTTCACCCTCTTCTATCGTGCACAGGTAATCCGACCGGTTAATATCGACGTGCCGGAAATGCAGGCCGTGCCGCTGGGCGTCCTTGACGAGCGTCGCAGGAACATAAAACCCGAGGGGATAATTATTAAGCATTGCGGCAGTGAATTCGGCGAGGTAATGCACTTTGAGATACGCGGAAGCGTAAGCAAGTAATGCAAAGCTGGCTGCATGCGACTCGGGAAAACCGTAGTTGGAAAATGCGGTGATGTTCTGCACGATGCGGTCCTGCAGCGGCTCCTCGATGCCGTTGCGCGTCATACCTTCGCGCAGGTTTTTCTCGATCTTCGGCAGGCGTTTATCGGCACGTTTGAAGCCCATCGCGCGACGCAACTCTTCCGCCTGACCGCCCGTGAAACCCGCCATGATCATCGACATCCGTAGAAGCTGCTCCTGAAACAGAGGCACGCCGAGCGTGCGCTTCAGCGTCGATTCGAGCCAAGGGTGAATATAGTCGATCTCTTCCTGCCCTTGTCGGCGGCGGATGTACGCGCTCAGCATCTTGCCGACGATCGGCCCAGGCCGTATGATCGCCACCTGCACGACGATGTCGTAAAATGTGGTGGGTTTGGAACGCGGCAGGAAATTTATCTGTGCCCGACTCTCGACCTGAAACATCCCGACCGTGTCGCCTTCCTGAAGTGTTTTGTAAACAACTGGATCATCTTGCGGCAGTTTGCCCATGTCGATCTTTTCGCCACGATTCTCTTCGATCAGTGTGATCGTATCGCGAAGCACAGCCATCATCCCAAGGCCGAGCAGATCGACCTTTACGATCCCCAGACGCTCACAATCATCCTTGTCCCACTGGATGATGTTGCGGTTCTCCATCGATGCCGGCTCGATCGGCACCACGCCGTCCAGCCGCTGCCACGAAACGACCATACCGCCGGAATGCTGACCAAGGTGACGCGGGAAATCAAGAATGCGCGTGTAAAGCTCGATGAATTTCCGGGTGCGATGGTCTTCTGCGAGATGGAATCCGTTTTCCTCGAACCGCTGGAGCATCTCGCCGAAATCCGAAACTCCGTAATGCGAGATCGATTTTGAAAGCATTCCGATCTGTTCCTCCGGAAAGCCGAAGACTTTTCCGACTTCCCTAACCGCTGATCGCCCGCGATACGTGATCACATTTGCCGTCATCGCCGATCCACGCTCGCCGTATTTTTGATAGACGTGTTGGATGACTGTCTCCCGATCGTCCCCCGATGGCAGGTCGATATCGATATCCGGATACTCGCCGCGTTCTTCCGATAAGAATCTTTCAAAAAGAAGTTCGCCCGCGATCGGATCGACTGCCGTGATCCCGAGCGCGTAACACACGACCGAGTTTGCCGCCGAGCCGCGGCCTTGGGACAAAATTCTCCTCGATCTGCAGAAATTCGAGATGTCCCAGACAAGCAGGAAATATCCGGCGAGTTTTAGTTTCGCGATCAGGTTTAGCTCATGGTCGAGCTTCGCCTGAATCTTCGGCGTCATTTTGCCGTAGCGCTCGACCGCTCCAATCTCCGAGCGTTTTCGTAAAACCGAATCCATCGTCTCTCCGTGCGGCACGGGGAAATCGGGGAACGTATAGCCAACGTCGTCCATCGTGAACACGATGCGGTCGGCGATCTCTTTCGTGCATGAGACTGCTTCGGGGAATTCTTCGAAAAGCCTCAGCATCTGTCCATGCGATTTCAGATGCCGCTCGGCGTTCTGTGAAAGGATCTTTCCCGCGTCGTAGATCGTCGTATGATTTTTTATACAGGTGAAAACGTCAAAAAGCTCGCGGTCCTGTTTTTCGGCGTAATATGAGCCATTGCTCGCGAAAATCGGCAGATGCAGCTTATACGCTAATCCGACTAGTTGCTGATTCACGTCTTCCTCGCTTCGCAGGTAATGCCGCTGAAGCTCGACATACAAACGCTTCTCAAAAACGTAATTCAGCCATGCGAGGTCGCGTTGCCCTTCGCCGCGTTTCACGCTCGCATGCATAAAACCGTCCTGCCCACCCGTTAGGCAAAGCAAGTTTGCGGAATGCTCTTCAATGTCCTTTCGCGTCGCAAAATGCTCGCCCTTCGCATGCCGCAGCTTTACGGTCGTGATCAGCTTGCAAAGATTCTGATAACCGGCAAGATCGATCGGAAGCAATGGAAGCAGACTCCCGTCATCCATCGTGATCTCAGCACCGATCATCGGCTTGATACCTACTTCAAGCGCGTCGTAATGAAAACGAGGTGCACCAGAGACCGTGTCGCGGTCGAGTAATGCAACGCCGGGAATGTTCAATTCCGAAGCGCGTTCGACAAACGCCTCCGGCATCGACCCCGATGCCAAGAAGCTAAAGGCTGAACGTGTATGGAGTTCGTAGAACATATGGAATGTGGACGCCCTCGTCTGCAATGAGCCCGCAGGGCGAAGATAGCGCGTTAATTGGTCAACACTTTCGAACGCTTTGCGTTCGTTGCGGATGGGGGCGTCCGCGTTCCGTCCCGTTTGTCCCATAGCTGTCCTGCGTCTGTCCCGGGCTTGTCCCACAGCTTGGCGGGACAAATAAGTCGCGTATTTGCTTCATTTACAGCTATTTTTGAATCGAAAATGTGCATTTTTTACAAAAACTTTTCGTGCTTGTCCCAAACTGTCCCACTGTCCCACGCATTTTTTTGCTAGTCATAGCCTCCCGTAACAAACCAACCGTCCATTGTGCGTGCCAGCCGGTAAATGCGGCGGTGGTCGATCTCCACGTCCCACTCCATTCGCTGCCAGAAGGCACGCGTCCACCATTGTGACGACTGCAGCCATGCGCCGCCATATTCCGTAACGCGCCCGGCGAAATGATCCGTGCTTACGTACAAAAGACGCCCATCCGCCGTTTTTATGTCCGCGGGGATCGGCGGATGAAAGTATGTCAACGCCAAAACCGGCCGCTGTTCTTTTTGCTCGATGATCTCTTTCCCGACGGGCAATTTCTCGTGATCTAATTCAAAAGCCTCCGGCAATCTTTGATCTACCAACGCCGGCACGCCGACATTCTCGATACCAACGATCTTTTTGATCTTATCCACCGTGAGCAGAAGGCTTTCGGGCTCGGGGTGCGTCGCGGCAAATAGGCCGCGTTCCAACGCACGCGGGCGCGCGAAATGACACACAAGCCGCAGCGAGAGAATCGCAGCCTCGGGTGGTTCGTTGCCGATCCGCAGGTTCATCAGCTTTAGCCAAAAACTCTTTTCGCATGTCGGGAACGAAAGTTTTATCGAATATTCGGCGCGGGTTTTGTTATCAAGGCCGAGTGAAATGTCGATCTGCTCCGAGCTGAAACCAAACGTGCCCGCTTGTTCCAAAACCTTGCCGAGGCCATGTCCCAGGATAAAAATCAGCTGCTCGAAATCCTCGACCGGGAAATCCAGTTCGTAGTCCCATGTAACGTTCCGCTCGCGCAGGTTTGGCGTCAGGATATGCGCGCCGCGCTGGTTCATCAGGTCGAGAACGCCGCGGAATTCGAGCCCGTAACGCGCTACCAGATCGTTCTCCGGAACATTCTTCAGATCGGCCGTCGTCTCCAACCCAAGCGAATGAAAAACCCGCAGCGTATCTTCATCAATGCCGAGAGCGGCGAGCGGCAAAGCATCGTGCCTATCTTCGTCGACGACCGTCACGCCCCTTCGGGTGCGGGCATAAAGCTCTGCAGTGCTTGCATTTGCGGCAATTGCGAGGCTGCCGTCAAGCCCTCGGCTCTGCATCTCATTCACGATGCTCTCGGCGATCTGCGTCGGACTTCCGATACGGTTTTCTAGTCCGCTGACGTCGAACAGAACACCGCCGTCGATGGTTTCGATGCGGTAGGAATATTGCTCGGCGATAGTAACGAGCGGCGAGCGGCGAGCGGCGAGACCAAAGCTCCCCTCCTTACGAAGGAGGGGTACGGCTGCTTCAGCCGGGGGGTGGTTCTCTGTGTCGGTAGTCCGCACGTCAGTAAGGGCGCCTTCTGGGTTATTGGCGCCCTCATTCACATTCAGGCTACTGACACGCTCTGCTGACAGAACCACCCCGTCACCGGAAGCCGGTGCCACCCCTCCTTTGTAAGGAGGGGAGCTTAGAAGGAGGCATGCGTACAGCTTACTCATCTGT
>JBJMGN010000031.1:0-4954 GCA_045807885.1 Pyrinomonadaceae bacterium
CTTGAGGATCTTTCGGCACTGAATGCGCTTTATCGCCCGGGCCCGATCGACGGCGGAATGATCGAAGAATTCATTCTTCGCCACCGCGGTGAAAAGGAGATCGAATACATTCTTCCCGAGATGGAAGACATCCTGAAGAACACATTTGGAGTGCTTGTTTATCAGGAACAGATCATGCAGCTCGCGCAGAAGCTCGCCGGTTACAGCCTCGGCGAAGCCGATCTGATGCGTCGGGCGATGGGTAAGAAGCTCCAGGAAGAGATGGCCCCGCACGAAGAAAAGTTCATTAAGGGAGCGATCGAGCGAAAGATACCGAAAAAGACGGCGAAAGAAATTTTCGACCTGATGGCGAAGTTCGCCGATTACGGTTTCAACCGCAGCCACAGTATTGCGTATGCCTATCTGGCGTTTCAGACGGCGTACCTAAAAGCTCATTTCCCTGCGCACTTTTACTCCGCGGTCCTCTCGCACGAGGCCGATGACAGTGCCAAAGTTTATAAATATTCGTCCGAGCTGCGTTCGATGGGGCTTCAGCTTTTGCCGCCGGACGTTAACGAAAGCGGCGAAGATTTTACACCGGTGGGTGACGCAGTCCGTTACGGCCTGAACGCCATCAAGGGAATGGGTTCAGCGACGGCGGCCGCGATAATGAAGGCCCGCGCCGCGGGCCCCTTCACGTCCCTTCACGATTTCGTTTCCCGCATCGACCAGGGAGCGATCAACCGGCGAGCACTTGAGAGCCTTATTTCTGCCGGTGCGTTCGATTCCCTCGCACCGCAAGATGCGTCGATAAATAATTGGCGGCCTCGACTGTTTTCCGCGATCGACGACTCGCTCGGGTTCGCGCAAAATGCCTGGAACGATAAATTGCGCGGCCAGTCAGGATTATTTGGCGAAAGCTCGAGCGACCCACTTGAGCCGGCATTACCGGATGCGGCTGATTGGACGAATACCGAGGTCCTGGCACGCGAAAAAGCGTCCGTTGGTTTTTATCTTTCTTCTCATCCGCTCGACCAGTTCAAGCCTGTATTGGAGTCGCTGAAGATAAGGAACCTGGCAGACTTTGGCGAGTTTCGTCCGGGGAGCAGCGTATTGTTGGCCGGCATAATTTCCGGCGTGCAGGCTAGGTGGAGCAAGAAAGGCAACCGCTTTTGCAGCTTTCGTCTGGAAGACGCATCGATGGGCGTAAAATGCCTGGCCTGGTCTGATGCTTACTCCAAATGTTCGAAAGACCTGATCGATGACAAGGCCGTGATCGTAGAGGGCAAGGTCGAAACTGCAGACGGTTCCGACGTTACCGTGATCGTGAATAATGTTCGGCTTGTTGAGGAACAAGTGGCGCGTGCGTCACGAAGCGTATCGATCGGGCTGCCGGCAAATTTGGTAAGCGATAGCTTGCTTGATGATATTTTCGCGCTGCTTTCCGGATCGAGCGGCCGTACCGACGTCTATTTTGAGGTGCGAACGGACGAGATCGTAACGCAGCTTCAATCTCCAGTACTGTCCATTCAAGGATCTGCCGCCCTCGAGCGCTCTCTTGCGGAGAAGGGTTGTAGTGTAAAATGGTCGCTGTAACTCAATTATGAACGGAACCGAACTAACGGCCTTCGATCGTGTTAAGAATGCGCGTCATGCTGACCGGCCTTATACGATCGACCTACTTGAGAATATCTTTTCTGATTTTATCGAGATACACGGCGACCGCCGTTACTCTGACGATCCCGCGATCGTTTGCGGATTTGCGCGTCTGAGCGATACGGAAGTCTGCGTTGTCGGTCAGCAGAAGGGCCGTGATACAAAACAGCGACAGCATCGAAATTTCGCGATGCCCAAGCCCGAAGGATATCGTAAGGCGCTTCGTGTCATGAAGCTCGCCGAGAAGTTTAACCGACCGATAATTACGTTTATCGACACGCCCGGTGCGTATCCAGGCATCGATGCCGAAGAGCGTGGCCAGGCCGAGGCGATCGCATTCAATCTTCGCGAAATGGCGAGCTTTCGAGTACCCGTGATTGCGGTCGTATTAGGCGAAGGGGGCTCGGGTGGTGCGCTCGCCATCGGGATTGCCGACCGCATCCTGATGATGGAAAACTCGATCTATTCCGTTATTTCTCCCGAAGGCTGCGCTGCCATTCTGTGGAAGGATGCCGCCAAATCCGACGTTGCAGCAGATTGCCTCAAACTAACTGCTCCGAGCCTGCTGAAATTCGGACTGATCGACGAGATCGTTCCCGAACCAGAACTCTGGGCCACGGAAAACGAAGAAAACGAGGCTTCTAAAGGCCACTTCGACGCCATCGCAGCGACGCTTCGCAAAGTGCTCGTCTCGAATCTAAAAGACCTCCAAACCCGAACCCCGGACCAACTAGTCGCCGACCGCTTCAAAAAATTCCGCAAAATGGGCGAGTGGAAAGAAATGACGGAAAAGGCCACTGGAATGCCCTAAATTCCAATATGCACTTCTCCCGGCCCACCTCGCTAGAATACTGCCCTTAGACCCTGCCTCCGACGGACACGAAGTTGCGCTTACCAGTTCACAAGGAATCTATTTAAATGCCGTGCCGAATCTGATACACTGTTGCACCAAAGGACTTGGGCGGGCCTGCGCCCTTTGATCTTTGATAATTTATCCAGCGTGCACCGCGGAAGCCTGACTGCGAGGGACGGCTAACTGCAGAATTGAGAATTAGGAATTTGGAGTGTGGAATAGCTTACGAACGGTACCCTGTAATAGTTTGTAATACAAAGTCACATTTTGTATTACAAAATGTTACAGCTACCCCGCTCGATTACGCCGAAAGCCCGTATTTTACTGGACTCGCAAAAATAAAAATGCGTGGGACAGTGGGACAGTCCGGGACAATGCAGGCGCAAGATCGGCCCCTTTCGGAGCCGATCGACGTTCGATTGAATTGCTTTCCGATTAGAACGGGATATCGTCATCCGAAGGTGCCGCCCGCGTGATAGGAGGTGCCGAGCTCGAAGCCTGGCTCGATGCGGGCCCGGCAAATTCCGGTTCGCTGTCGCCTGGCATCGATGCAGCCGCGTCGCCGCGTGAGCCGATAAAATGCATCTCTGATGCTTGCACGGAAAGCGTCTGGCGGTTGTTGCCATCGCGGTCGGTCCACTCTTCTTGGCTTAGCCGGCCCTCGATATAGACCTGGCTTCCCTTCTTAAGGTATTTCGCGGCGTTCTCAGCTTGATTACGCCAAAGTGTTATTCGGAACCAGGTAGCGACCTCCTGCGTTTCGCCCGATTTGTCACGTTTACGCTCGTTCGTGGCCATTGAAAAATCGCAGACGGCAACGCCCTGCGGCGTGTAGCGTAATTCCGGATCGCGGCCTAAGTTTCCGACAATGATGATCTTATTGAAAGACATTTTATGCGTCTTCTCCTCTTTGTTATATGTAAATGATAGCGAACTTTTGGGGATATTACATTCATCAATCTTAAACGGTCAAGTTTGCTGTGCTAATATTGAGCAGACGCGCCTTTCGGGATCTCGCTTTTACTCTCTTTCTTGGTAAATGAAGTTTCGATATACCGCATGCCTCACTGCGTTATTAACGATCTGCGGGACCTTCAGCTCGTGGGCACAGGCATCGACAAAAATCCCAGACAACAAACCAAACACCAGCGCTCCATTCAAGAAATGCTGGGAATACAATTTGACCGACAGCAATGGTGGTTCGCTTGTCTCATCGAACGGGACGGTCTTTTTTACCGAATCCGAAGGCAGGATTCGAGCGATCTCGGCCCGCACATCACAAGTAAATTGGGTATCGGAGTTGGGCGGCCGAATCGTTGCGACGGCGATGGTGCCAAAGTTCGGGCTCGCAGTGGTTACCGTCAAACCCGGCGTAACGAATGATGCTTCTGGCGGAGCAACGCTCCGTATGCTCAACTTGGAAACCGGGCTGGTCAAATTCTCGATCGCAATAGAAACAGGCGACGATCTTTATCTCCTCGCAGCTGCCGACCGACTGATCATTGCAGACAGGTCCGGAAAGGTCGGTGCCTTCAACGCCGTGACGGGCGAGAAAGTATGGAGTACGCAATTATCCGGTAGTTTGACTGCCGCACCCGCGGTTTCGAGTGAAATGGTTGCCGCTGCGTCCTCCAAAAACAAGATCGAGATCATATCAATGGGAACCGGGCAAACAATTGCATCGATCGCCGTAAACCGGCCCGTGACCGCGTTGTTGATCCGCGAAAACCAAATGATAGTCGCCGGAGACGATCGCGGCAGCGTTACGAATTACCGAAACCAGTCAGGTGAGGTTTGGTGGCGATTCAAAAGTGGTGCCCGTATCGGCACTATCATCGAAACCCGAGCCGGAATTCTTGTGGGCTCTTTCGATAATTTTATCTATATGATCTCGAGCTATGCCGGCGATGTTAAATGGAAAAGACGACTCGACGGCAGAATCGTTTCGGAACCATTGGTGATTGGCGATATGGTGCTGGCTGCGGCATCGACCGAAGAATCTGCTGTCGCCGTCGGCCTCGAGCACGGGAAGCCTGTAGATCAGTTCGTGTTTGGTGAGAATCGATTCATGCTGTCAAAACCGGCAATTTCCGAAGGCAGCGTCGTCGTTTTTGGACTCACCGACTCCATCGTTGCATTCTCCAATTCGGGCTGTGCCGCAAACTAAAAGAGCGGCCGAAACAGCCGCTCTCAAAATCGTTTTTATTCGACGCTAGTGCGATACTTCGTAGTCGTGCATCATCGAGTAGATTGCATCTTTGACCATCAATTTCTTTTTCTTAAGTGTGGATTCTTCGATCTGTTCGTCGTCGTTCGGATAGGTAAGGCCTGAAAGTTCCGTCAATCTCTGTTCGTAATTCTGATGTTGGTGGACTAGTTCTCGAAACGTTGGATTTGTTTTGATCAGCTCGTCCTTGACCGTATCAGAGGTCGCAATGTCCATAGCGTTTTCGTCCTCACTTTTCA
>JBJMGN010000032.1:0-5174 GCA_045807885.1 Pyrinomonadaceae bacterium
AACGATTGGGCGGCAACGCGGGCGAATATTAATGTTCCGGATACTGATTTCGGTCAGGCTCCTGCTGAATCGGCTGGAGCTTACGGAAAGACTACGCCGTATTTTCAGTTGCCCGAGGCGGAAAAAGCGAAGTATCAGAACCTGCCCCCGACCCCTACTGAGCAGGCGGCAAAAGATGCTCAAGAAAAGAAGGAACAGGGCGGAATTCCGAGTTGGGTTTGGATCGTTGCAGGCGGATCGGTGATTTTCGTATTTTTTGTTCTTGTGCTCGCCGTCGTTGGGTTTTTCTTCCTTTGGGGCGGTTCGACGTTCGATGCAACGGTTAAAAGCGCACCGCCGGGAAGCGACGTTTATATAGATGACGTTCAGTGGGGCGTAACTAACGAAGACGGCACAATCAGGCTTTTGAATTTGCGCGCAGGGCGTAGAAACGTGAAGATACTGCACCCTAACTTCACATGTGAACCGCGTGAAGTGACTGGCGGCAATGGCGTAACGCCGGAACCGATCATTGCACGTTGCCAACAGGTCGCTAAAAAGGCGACCGACGATTGCGCCAATATTTTGCCTGGTGAAGAAGACAAGGCCGAACGCTGTTATTACGCGGCTCTGGAAGCATTGCCAAAACCTCCTGATCAGTTCACTGCAGAGCAGTTGGTTAAAGCTTTAAGCATTCTAATTATTAATTTTGACAGCGGTAAATTTGACGTACCGCCGAAACGGCTCGCCGCTCTTCAGAAAGGTGCTGAATATATCCAAAAGGTGACCCCGCCCGGTACGGTGCTCCAGATAGGTGGCCACACTGACAGCGTCGGAAACGCGGCATCGAATAAAACGCTTTCAGAAAATCGAGCGGAGGCCGTCAAAAAAGTGCTTGTTGGATACGGCGTTAAGGCCGAATTGCTGCAAACTCGAGGTTACGGCCCAGATCAACCGGTGGGCGACAATGCTACCGACGTCGGCAGATTCCGAAACCGGCGTATCGAATATTCGATCGTAAAGAAATAACTAGACTGCCACCGGAGCGGCGATCTTGCCCCAGGACTGGTAATTTTCCAGCTTAAGATTCTCAAACTTGAAATTCAACAAACCGTCGAGGCCTTTGAGGTGCTCGGCGTTTTGTATTTCAAGAACTGGAAGCGGCTTGGGATCCCGGGAAAGAAGTTCGTTTACTTGTTCAATGTGATTACTGTAAATATGCAGATCGCCGAAAGTATGTATGAATTCGCCGACTTCTAGATCGCAGACGTGGGCTATCAAATGCGTAAGCAACGCGTAGCTCGAAATGTTGAACGGAACGCCGAGAAATGCGTCAGCCGAGCGTTGGTAAAGCTGGCAGTGCAAGGTTTTACCGTTATCGATCTTGAATTGGAAAAGCGTATGACACGGTGGTAGAGCGACCTCGTCGCATTGCCCCGGATCCCAGCCCGTTACGATCAGGCGTCGTGAATTTGTATTCGTTTCTATTTCGTTTATCAATCTCGCGATCTGATCGACTCCATTCATTTGCGGATAATCGCCGCCGAACGAACGCCACAAATATCCGTAAACGGGCCCGAGATCGCCCTCTTCCCTGCCAAATTTCGCTGTTTGATCGGCGGTCGCCCACTCCTGCCATATGTCGACTCCGCGGGCCCGAAGATCCGCCTCACTTGTCGAGCCGCTCAGGAACCAGAAAAGTTCCTCGGCAACCCATCGGAATGGCACACGTTTTGTGGTGACTATCGGAAACCCGTCGCGCAGATCAAAACGCGTTTGGTATCCAAAGGCCGAGATCGTGCCGACACCGGTTCGATCTTCATGGCTCGTGCCGTTCACAAGAATGTGTTTAAGAAGGTCGTGATATTGCTTCACATACTGAATATTAAAGCGCGGATCCAAAATAGTAAAAAGTGATGCCTTTACTAATGCCATTTCAGCATTTACTATTCATTTTTTATGTTTGAGGTCAGTTTTAACAGCCCGCAATGCGGATGGATGTCGATCGGGTTCACCGATGAGCAAAGCGAATTTCATACAACGACGGCGCATGCACCACACGCAAAAGCACTGCCGGAGTTGATGAGCATTCTGGCTGCCTTGTCTGACCCCGCATCAACGCCGAACGAGTATCTACTGAAATGGAACCGTGACCCGGAGGCCTTCGAATTTCGATTTGTTCGGGAGGGCAAGAACCTGTTGATCGAGGTTTTTCAATATCCGACCGAAGATCGCGAAATAAACGAACGCGAGCTTGTTTATTCACACAATGGAACGATCCAGGAAGCGGTGGCGGCTTTCAGTGAAACATTCGATCAACTGTACAAAGACCGCGAAACCGATGAATTCGAGTTCAATTGGCGACAGCCGTTTCCATTTCAAGAATACGAGGAATTTAGAAAGAGGATAAGTTAGCCGCGAATTCGCGATTTATACGACTGAGTAGATCGTTTTTGGTGTAGGTTTTGAGATTTGCGACTGATCTCTTATGAAGGAAAGAGTTTTAGATCTATTAGCGTGTCCGACTTGCGGCGGCGATATTCTGTTGGCATATGCGAGCAAGTACGCCGAAAACGAGATAATGGAAGGCGTGCTTTCGTGCAAGAAATGCTCGCGTGAATATAAAGTGCTGCGTGGTGTGCCGCGTTTTGCCGATATTGGAAAGCTGGAATCCGACAAGGCAGCGACGGCTGAGAATTTCGGGTGGCAGTGGACCAACTTCACTCAGGAAGACCCAAAATACACCGAGCAGTTTCTTGGCTGGCTTCAACCCGTGAGAGCGGAATTTTTTAAGGATAAAGTCGTGCTGGAGGGGGGTTGCGGCAAAGGCCGACATACAAAACTCGCCGCTGAGTGGGGAGCGAAAGAAGTTGTCGGTATCGATCTTGGCGACGGCGTAGAGTCGGCATTTGCGGTCACGCGTGGCTTGCCAAATGCTCATATCGTACAGTGCGATATTTATAAACTTCCATTCAAGAGAGTTTTTGATTATGCGTTCTCGATCGGCGTTTTGCATCATACGCCAGATCCAAAAAAAGCGTTTACCGCGCTCGCCGGAAAGGTGAAAAAAGGCGGGCATATCTCCGCATGGGTATACGGCGCCGAGAACAACGAATGGATAACCAAATATGTAAACCCGATCCGCGAGGGTTTTACATCGAAGATCAGTCAGCCTGTACTTTACCAGCTTTCAAAACTGCCCACATTAAGTGTTTTTCTTTCTACGAAACTTGTCTATCGTCCCGCCAACATTATGGCAAAACCGATCGCCAAGAAACTGTTCTATAACAACTATCTCAACCATCTCGGCAGCTTTGGCTGGCGTGAGCAGCACAATATCGTGTTCGATCATTTGGTCGCGCCGACAGCGTTCTACATTTCTAAAGAAGAATTTGAGGATTGGTGGGACGAAATCAAAGCGGGCGAAGTTGAGATCAGTTGGCACAATCAGAATTCGTGGTGCGGATTTGGGCGCTTATGAAGTTCGACGCCGGCATAGCCGAAAAATACCGCAAATCGGTTGAGGACGCGTTCGGTACGATCCTTGAAAAAGGCACGGATGAGCAACGACAGATCGCAACGCAAATAATAAAGTCGAGTTTACTTATTCGAGTGCGGCCGGTCAGTGAAATAAATGCGTCGGGCGTAACCGGATTGATCGATCCGGGAAGTACGAACGAAAGGATCGAGGACGAGATTCTCAGCGTTCGAGACGCTCTTGGAGAGATCTATATCGCGATCGCCGAAGAGACGATCGACACCGGTGGCCAGCAAGGGTGCGAAGGTACGTTTGTCCACGAAGGACGACATGCGTACGATTTCGCTCAAACGATTGCCAGCTTTTCAGATGCTGACGTGAATCCTTTGAGTTTGTTTGATCCGACGCTTTATGAACTTGAATACCAGGCACACCGGACATCCGGCGAATATCTTCTCGCGTTCGAACAGTCAAGCTATCAGGATGAAGGCCTCGGCCTTATGATCCTCGGCAGAAAGGATTCGGCGGGCCCGTGTTTTGTCGATAATGACGGGATCTGCAGACGTCTGTCGCAGAGCTATGGTCTTGCCGTCGATGGCAATCAGGGTCCGACGGCAAGTGAATTGCTTGGACTGCGACAGAAGTAGCATAATTTGAATATGAGCACGGCTTTGCCACAGGAAATGCAGCGGCACACCTACGCGATAATGGATCGCGTCGAGGACACGCATTGGTGGTTCGTTGGTCGCCGCGCAATTTTAGAGACGTTTCTTAAGCAAATAGCCCAAAAACTGAAATCTGAGGTCCAAAATCCGCGGATCTTGGATGTTGGCTGTGGCACCGGTGCAAATCTCGAAATGCTTTCACAGTTCGGCACTTCCGAAGGCGTCGATGTCTCGGACGAAGCCTTGGAGTTTTGCCGGCGTAAGGGATTGGCGGTGCAAAAAGGTCTCGCCGAAACTCTACCCTTTGAAAACGAGAGTTTTGACATTACAACGGCGTTGGATGTGATCGAACACCTCGATGACGATGTTGCAGGCTTGAGGGAAATGTACCGCGTGACGAAGACCGGTGGGTATTCGCTGATCTTCGTGCCGGCCTTCATGTGGCTGTGGGGCGTGCAGGACGATATTTCGCATCACCGCATTCGGTATACACGAACGCAGATCGTTGAGCGGATCGAAAATGCGGGTTTCGAGGTTGAACGGGCGACTTATGCAAACTTCACTTTCTTCGCACCGGTTCTGGGCGGCCGCACCCTGATGAAGCTTACCGGCATCACACCGGAATCTGAAAACAATATCAACATTTCAGCTTTGAATCCGCTATTCGGTAAATTGCTTTCGTCCGAGCGTTTTTGGTTGAAAAATCTGAATTTTCCTTTTGGGGTTTCGATCGTTATTGTGGCTAAGAAAGGTGCCCGACCATAAGAAACGGCTAGACTTATATCCTTTTTTTCGAATATCTCTTGAATAGTTAGCCTACTGAAAACGACCGCATGTCCAACGATTTTTATTGCGACGAAGTTTTTAGCGGCAAGACTCCGGTTGAGAAGGTGCTCGAAACCGAAAGCGTACTTGCCTATCACCACACGCGTCCGTTTTGGGAGACACATATCGTCGTCGTGCCAAAAACGCATGTCGACTCATTGCTTACGGTTAAAGACGATCTTTTGATCGAGCTGATGGACGTCGTGAAAAAGATCGCAACGCAGATG
>JBJMGN010000033.1:0-8192 GCA_045807885.1 Pyrinomonadaceae bacterium
CCATTCGGGCGGGATCTCCCGAACGGCGCTTGTAACCACCTGAACAGCAATTCCCATCTTACTTAGCTTCGGAAGCAGGATGCTGAGTTCGCGATATCTGACCAGCGGCTCACCGCCGACGATCGAGATATGAACGGGCTTGTGATCAGTCACCAGAGCAAGAACTCGTTCGACAAGTTCCTCGCCTTTATAATCTGAAACTGTTCTTAGAGTTTGCCCGGTCCCCAACAAGTGTTCAGGTTCGTATGCGTAACACCCTGGACAACGCAGCGGGCATTCGCGAGTGATTTCGATCGATAACGACGGATGCCGGCCGCTGAGAATGCGTCCCCACGCCTTGAACAGCTCAACTTTTTTCATGCTCGGCGCCCTCTTTTCTGCATGAAGCGAATTGCTTTCAAGACGTCACGAGCATACGTAAGGTTCTAAAAGCAGAACTTTTTCATTCATTGTATCGCTTAAAAATCAGACTGGCGTTCGTTCCTCCAAAGCCAAAACTATTCGACAGAACGTATTCGACTTCGGTCTCGCGCGCTACATTCGGCACGTAATCCAGATCGCATTCCGGATCGGGAAACTCGTAGTTGATCGTCGGTGGGATCTTCTTTTCCTTGATCGCCAGCACAGAAAATACAGCTTCGATACCGCCTGCGGCGCCAAGCGCATGACCCGTCATCGATTTAGTAGAACTCACTGCCAGACCGTTTTTTGCATGCTCGCCAAAGACTTCCTTGATCGCAAGGCTTTCAAACTTGTCGTTATAGGGCGTCGAAGTACCATGGGCATTTACGTAACCGATCTGCTCCGGTTCGATCCCGGCATCTTTTATTGCCCGACGCATCACACGCTTTGCCCCTGAGCCCGTTTCGTCCGGCATCGTGACGTGAAAAGCATCACCGCTCATACCATACCCTACGATCTCAGCATAGATCTTTGCGCCGCGTGCCTTAGCGGATTCAAGTTCTTCTAGGATCATGATTCCGGCGCCTTCGCCGATCACGAAACCGTCTCGCTCAAGATCGAACGGCCGTGACGCCCGCTTCGGATCGTCATTTCGCGTCGAGAGAGCACGCATCGAAGCAAATCCCGCAACGGACATCGGGGTGATCGCGCTTTCGGCACCGCCGCAGATCATTGCATCGGCGTCGCCGCGTTCGATAAGACGGAAGCTGTCGCCGATGGCGTGTGCACCGGCCGAACATGCAGTTGCCGTTGCCGAGTTCGGCCCCTTGGCTCCATGGCGGATAGACACGTTTCCTGCAGCCAGATTCACGATCGCTGAGACAATAAAGAAAGGTGATACACGGTCCGGGCCTGAATTTAGGAGCTTTTCATGTTCGCGTTCGATCGCCCAGAAGTCACCGATTCCGGAACTAATATATGTTCCGACCATTTCCGCGTTCGACTCATCGATCACAAGGCCGCTGTCTTTCATTGCCTCATCGGATGCAGCCAGTGCAAAATGCGTGAAGGCGCCCATGCGGCGAGCTTCTTTCTTATCCAGAAAGCTAAGGGCGTCGAAATCCTTTACTTCGCAAGCAAACTTGACCGAAAACTTTTCCGTGTCGAACTTCTTGATGTAATCGGCCCCGTTGGCGCCCGACAAGAGTCCCGACCATGTCGTCGGAAGATCGTTTCCGATCGCCGTTACCAATCCGAGGCCCGTTACTACAACTCTACGCTTCATAATTTAACGGATAACTGAAAGCGGTAAGCAAAAACTTTCCGCTTTCAACTATCCAATTTCGACTATGCTTTATGCTGCTCTACATACGCATATGCGTCGCGCACGCTTTGGATTTTTTCAGCATCTTCGTCGGGAATTTCGATGTCGAATTCCTCTTCGAACCGCATCACCAACTCAACAAGGTCGAGCGAATCCGCACCGAGGTCTTCGATGAAGCGGGCGTTTTCCGTAACTTCGGCTTCGTCCACTCCTAGCTCATCAACGATGATCTGTTTGATCTTATCTTGAACGTCTGACATATTTTCTCCTATCTTTTTATAGCGTTTCCTGAGTATTTCTTAAACTTTCATTATTCTCAACGTTCAAAATGCGAACGTCACGGTCGATCTGTTTCGTCAATCCTGACAATACCTTTCCCGGTCCGACTTCGACAAACGTGGTCGCGCCGTTCGCGATCAAACTCTGAACCGAATCCAACCATTTTACAGGCGACGAAACCTGCCTTGTCAATGCATCGGCGACGCGAGTTTCATCCGAATTAATCGCAGCGTCGACATTATGTACTATCGGAAATTCAAACTTTGTATACCGCAAACCTGCCAGGTCGTTTTCAAGCCGCTTCTGCGCCGGCATCATTAGTGCACAATGAAACGGCGCTGATACGTTTAGCCGGATCGCCCGTTTCGCACCCTGTTCTTTCAACAACTCGCACGCTCGGTCTACCGCATCAGAATCGCCTGCAATAACAACCTGCGACGGCGAGTTGATATTCGCAGGGCTGCAGATCTGTCCATCCGCGGCTTCACTACATGCTGCCTCGATCGTTTCGATATCAGCGCCCAAGATTGCAGCCATAGCCCCCACTCCGACAGGCACCGACTCCTGCATATAAGTACCTCGATTTCGCACTGTACGAACCGCGTCAGCGAATTCGATAACACCTGCTGCCACAAGAGCCGAATATTCACCCAAACTATGTCCGGCAACGAAATCAGGCTTAGCGATGCCCAAATCGACCATCGCCCGATAAGCAGCGACTGAGGTCGTCAAAATAGCGGGTTGGGTATTTGCGGTTAATTGCAGATCGGTTTCGTTTCCAGCAAAGCACATCTCGGAAAGCGAAAATCCAAGTGCATCGTCTGCTTGTTCAAAGATCGATCTGGCTGCAGGGAATTTCTCAAAGAGATCTTTTCCCATTCCTACCGATTGACTTCCCTGTCCGGGGAATATAAATGCAATTTTCGACATCTTTTTGCAGAAGCCCGCGCCAAGAAAGGGCGACATGCCGGACTTCCCATAGCGCCCTTACTTTGCGCGGGCTTCTGCATTTACAATCTAAAATTTCATTACGGTAGCGCCCCAGGTAACTCCACCGCCAAAAGCCGTTAAAAGAACGGTGCTCCCATCTTTTATCCGGCCCGACTCGATACATTCATCCATCGCGATCGGGATTGACGCCGACGACGTATTTCCGTGCTCTGCAATATTCGAATAAACCTTTTCTTCAGGCACTCCAAGACGCGAAGCAACAGCGTCCGTTATTCGCTGGTTCGCCTGATGGGGGATCACCAGATCCACGTCATCAACCGTCAGTCCTGCTTTTTCGAGCATTTCTGCCGAGATATCTGCCATTGAACGCACCGCAACCTTGAAAAGCTCATTGCCCTTCATTTTGAAGAAATGCTGGCCTTCGTCGATCGTCTTATGTGTAGTGCCGAGTTTTGTGCCGCCGCCGGGAGCGTATAGCTGCTCTTCATATCGGCCATCCGATTTGATCTTGGTTGCGAGAATGCCCTTTCCCGAATTTACCGGACCGACCACTGCTGCTCCGGCCCCGTCACCGAAGATCACACAGGTACCGCGGTCGGTATAATCAACGTATTTGGTAAGGACCTCGGCTCCGACCACCAATGCATGTTTGATCTGCCCGGTCTTGATCATCGACTCGACCAGCGTCAGCCCATACAAAAAACCGGAGCATGCCGCAAAAACATCCATTCCCGCGGCGTTTGTTGCGCCGATCTGAGCCTGGATCAAAGCACCCGTCGACGGCATTATTTGGTCCGGCGTGGTTGTCGCGCAGATGATGATGTCGATGTCTTTCGGATCCAGCCCTGCGCGTTCTAGTGCCTGGGCCGCTGCAGCAGTTCCAAACTGAGAGGTGTATTCGTTTTCGGCAGCCTTATGACGCTGTTTGATACCTGTGCGCGTGGTTATCCATTCATCGGAAGTTTCGACGATCTTTTCCAGATCGGCATTTGTCAAAATGCCTTCTGGATAAGAATGACCCATTCCGAGGATTCCGGCGTTGTATTCGGCCATGAAGTAAATTTAGAGCCTTTAATCGCGTGGAACTCAAAAACTACTCTGTATCCTTTGCGTTAACTATTTGTCGGCCTTTGTAAGTGCCTGTTTTTGCGTCTATTCGGTGCGGAATTTTAGCTTCGCCCGTATCTTTGTCGATATAGAATTGCGGAACGCTCAGGGCGTCGTGCGCACGTCGCTCGCGCGTGCGTGCATGTGAATGTCGTCGTTTTGGATTTGGCATAATACCTCAATTAAACAAGCCGAAAACTTTACGGCTATTTCAAATTCTTCAGTGCCGACCATCTAGGATCGACCTCTTCACTATTACAATTACAATCTTTTGCGTTGCGGTTTGTGCCGCACACTTCGCACAATCCTTTGCAGTCATCCCTGCAAACCAATCGCTCTGGCAAATTCAGAAGCAGCTGCTCCCTAACAACATCGTTTAGATCGAGCTGATCGCTCACCAGCGAATCGGCCGAAAGATTCTTTGGGTCGATCTCGTGCTCGCCTTCACTGCCGAAATGCTCCGAATCGACGAATTCGATCTGGAAGTCCAGCGGCAATGAAACATTTACCGGCTCCAGACATCGCGAACAGTCGACTTCATATCGAGCTTCGATCTTACCCGCTATTGCTGTTTGAAACCCGTTTCGCGAGATTTCGCACTGCAGATGAACTGGCCCCACCAACCGAGCGTTATCTGCTTCGAGGTTGATTCCTTCCGGTGCGATCTCGAGGTCGACATTCTTGGAACGCCCTTCAAAAGCGTTCAGATCGATTATCATTGTCAAATAATAACGCCTTTGCGAGCAAAAGCCGACAAAGGCAAAGCTCTAATTATAGCGGCTGGTCGAGGCGTGTCAAACCGCCGAATCGACTGTACAGCTTACAAAACTGCCGTTCCCACCGCCTCCTCAACGGTACTGAATCCTTTTGCTTTTAATATATTTGCGAGCTCTTGGTTTAGTTCCAGAGGGAAAGTGGGTCCGCGATAAATAAATCCCGTATAGGCCTGCACCAGTGACGCCCCAGCCGCGATCTTTTCGAACGCATCTTCTCCGGTAAAAATGCCGCCGACGCCGATGATCGGCAGCCTGCCGTCACTGCTTCTGAATATTTTCGAGATCACTTCGTTCGAACGCTCTTTTAGTGGCCTCCCGCTCAGGCCGCCGCTTCCGAAGGAATCGGCATCTTTTGTCTTCAGTCCTTCGCGCGAAATCGTTGTATTGGTAGCGATGATCCCGGAAAGTTCGAGTTTCATTACAATGCTGACGATCGATTCGATCTCGCTTTCCGTCAGATCCGGAGCGATCTTTACGAGAAGCGGCTTTGCTCCGAGTTCCGTATTACGGGAACTTATTGCAGAAAGCAGGTCTTCGAGATTCTCGCCTTTCTGCAGTTCTCTCAAGCCCGGCGTATTTGGCGAGGACACATTAACGGCGACGTAATCGGCAACCGGGTGAACGAGGTCAAGACATGCGAGATAGTTCGGGATTGCTTCCTCATTAGGCACGTCTTTATTCTTCCCAATATTAAGGCCGACGATGTTTTTTCGCTTTCGTAAACTCAACCGGGATGCCGCTTTCGCTGCTCCTTCGTTGTTAAATCCAAGCCGGTTGATCAATGCCTTATCTTCTGGAAGGCGGAACAGCCGCGGTTTTTCGTTTCCCTTTTGGGGCCTAAGCGTTACGGTCCCGACCTCGACGAACCCGAAGCCTAGCGACGCAAGTTGATCGAATACTACACCGTTCTTATCAAAGCCTGCGGCAACTCCTACCGGATTCGGGAACTGCAAACCGAACTTTTCGATCGGTTCGAAGCCAAATGTATCCGCACGTGAATAGGACGGTGCCCCAAGCCCTGCTTTCAGAGCATGAATACCGATATCATGCGCACGCTCAGCGTCTAGACCGAACAACAGTGGCCTGCCTATGTTTCGCCAAATAAATCCCATTTCGGTTCGCTAGATTCTAATTGAACGATCGACGTTTACAAACTTACTGCTTTGAACACTGAACTTTGAACTTTGAACTTTGTCTGCTACGATTTGCGTTCGAATGGCAGACGAATTTCATCTGGTCGAGAAGTCCAGGATCATGGACGGGACGCGAATGAAGCGCGCTCTTTCGCGCCTCGCGAACGAGATAGTCGAACATAATCAGGGTGCCAAAGATCTTTACCTGGTGGGTATTCGTCGGCGCGGGGTGCCGCTTGCTGAGCGATTGACAAACAAGATCGAACAGCTCGAAGGCGAACGCCCGATGTACGGCATTCTGGATATCACGCTCTATCGCGACGATCTTTCCACTGTCGGTGCGAATCCCATAGTGAATCGAACCGAGCTGGATACAGATATCGAGGGAAAGATTATCGTTCTGGTGGATGACGTTCTATACACCGGCCGCACTATTCGAGCCGCGATGGATCAGCTAATGGATTTCGGCCGGCCTAAAAAGGTCCAACTCGCTGTTTTGATCGACCGGGGTCGCGAACATCGCGAATTACCGATTCAGGCCGACTTCATTGGCAAGGTCGTCCCAACGAAGCACACCGAGATTATAAAAGTGATGTTAAAGGAATTTGACGACGTCGAAGCCGTCGGCATCTTCGAGCGGCCAACTGATTAGTTTTCAAAGCAAGGTTAAACGCCTTGCTTTTTTTATGCGTTTGTTTTTATGGATCAAAATAATCGCTTTTGGTATCGCTAGCGCGGTTATTTTCACCCTCGCTGCGTTGGCAATCGATAAGGTCGTACGTCCCGAGCGAGAGATCCTAATGATCAATTTGAAGTACCTTGTTTATTTGATAGTTTTGCTCACTGCTGCTGTTTGCGGAATGATAGTTTCATTAGCGGTGTTGATCGGCCGGTCACGTAGAATCTCGTTCTTTGTAGCTCTGTTCGTCGGGCTGGCTATCTCTTTCGGTTTGATAAAGGGAACGTTCGACATTTATTCACAAACCTATTTCGACGCCCCGATGTTTTATGCCGATCTCGTCCAGATCGTTCTCAATCTGGCAATTTATCCGTTAGTGTCCTATTTAGTGTGGAAAATCTTTCAGAAGGAACTCATTTCCAATATTTGATGGACAAACCCTTTCGAAGAAGAGACCTGCTTGGCATCCGTGATCTTTCGGCCGCGGAAATCATAGGAATTCTTGATACTGCCGAGAACTTCCGCGAGATCTCAACACGCGAGGTGAAGAAAGTCCCGGCGCTTCGCGGCAAAACCGTCATCAATCTTTTCTTCGAGTCCTCGACCAGAACACGAACATCGTTCGAACTCGCGGCAAAGCGACTTTCCGCAGACGCCGTAAATATAAGCGTTTCGTCGTCCAGCCTGAGCAAAGGTGAGACCCTGCTGGATACTGCATTAAATCTCGATGCGATGGCACCGGACTGCATCGTCGTTCGACATTCAAGTGCGGGCGTGCCTCATCAGCTTGCCAAGGTTAGCAAAGCCGCGATCATCAATGCCGGCGACGGGGCCAACGAGCATCCGACCCAAGCTTTGCTGGACGCGATGACTATCCGTGAACACAAGGGCAAGATCGACGGCCTCGAGGTCGCGATTGTCGGTGATATCTTGCACAGCCGCGTCGCTCGGTCGAATATTCATTTGCTGACGAAACTCGGCGCAAAAGTCCGCGTCGCAGGCCCGGGAACGCTGGTTCCGACAGATTTTGGGTTCCTTGTAGATAACGGCTTGAGCGTTTGTGCTCACACCGAGGATGCGATCCGCAACGCCGACGTCGTTATGATCCTACGCATTCAGCGCGAACGACAGGATTCGGCATATTTTCCGACTCTGCGGGAATACGCCATCCACTACGGCCTGACGAACGAACGTCTCGACTTGGCGAAAAAGGATGCCATCGTGCTCCATCCCGGACCGATGAACCGCGGCATCGAGATCGCATCGGACGTGGCCGACAGTTCACGGTCGCTTATTTTGGATCAGGTTAAATACGGCGTTGCCGTCCGCATGGCGGTACTGTATCTGGCGACTGGCGGAAGCATGGGCGAGAAATAAGAATTGGAGCATGTTTCACACATAAAACTATTGACAACTCACGGCACACATGGTACGCTTCGTGAGCTTTGATCGAACCGATACAGCAGCGATCAAAAAGTTGAGACGGATTTCCGAATTATTTGCAAAACTGAGACGGAGATTCAGCCCGATTGTCCCGCACG
>JBJMGN010000034.1:0-5431 GCA_045807885.1 Pyrinomonadaceae bacterium
GGGAACCTGATGATCGGTGTTTATGAAATGAGTATGTAGTTCTGAAGGGAAAAGTACTGTTCAAATCAGTACAGAGAACTAGGCTGGCTTTGCTTTGACTATGATCATCGACGCAATACCGCCGAGTATCAGCACAGCTGCAATTAACCACCGTGCACCCAATGTTTCCGAAAGGAACGCCGAGCCTAAGCCTGCAGTGATCAAAGGAACGGCAAGCTGCAAGACAGCGGCACGGGTCGAAGTGTGGTGTTTGAGAACCGAATACCATGCCGTGTAGCCGATTGCAGATGCCACGGCTCCGGAAAGCACGGCGAGCAAAATGCCGCGATTTGAAAAACGAACACCGGACAAAAACGGCAATGCCGCGATGACGATCATGGGAACAGAGCGTAAGAAATTTCCTGTCGTATCGGCCAGCGGATCCGTGCTTCCCTTTCCCCGTAACGTATATAGTCCCCAGGCAATACCGGCGACTGCCATTAACGCGGCATTGAAGATCGGTGGAGCGGCCAGGCCGGGAAGAACCAGATAGATAAGCCCACAAACGGCCACGATCAAACCGAACCATTCGGATCTGTAAGGCCACACACCGCGAAATATCGATGAACCGATCATCGTGATCTGCACGCTGCCAAACAAAACCAGAGCTCCTGTGCCCGCTGTAAGGCCAAGATATGCAAAGGAAAAGCAGATGGCGTATGCAAAAAGAAAAAACGCGGAAATCCAATTTCCGCGCCTTGTTGAACTTGATCCCCGATTAACAAAATAACTGATCGCGATCAGCAAAACCGTACCAGATAACAATCGAATCGTCGTGAAACTCGCGGGATCGATCTCGCCGGTTCGCAAGGCCAACCGGCACAGTATCGAATTGAATGCAAACGCGGCGAGCGCAAATGCGGTCAGAGCGATTATTTTAATCACTTATATCTGCGATATCAGATGTGGTGTCGGAGCGGCGTTGAACACCGCCGACGCCATCATCCGGCGTTGTATCAGCGTAGTTATCAAGCGAATGGTCCTTTCCGCCCTTTAATCGTCCGTCAGGCCCGTCAATGGCTTTCACGTCCTCATCACTCACCGTCCCGTCGCTGTTAGGCAGGTCGTGGCCGCTCTGTAGATCGTCGTGTTTTCTGTTTTCCTGTTGCTGCATATTCATTGACCTCCAATTTGGTCTATGCAACAACAATTAGAAAAACAGAACAGTCATACAGACTACCTATTCCACATTAGCCTGTTTGCCTTTATCACCGCTGCGGCTTTCGGGTCGCATGTGCGGAAATAGAATGACGTCCCGGATCGAATGTTTGTTTGTGAGCAGCATCGTCAGACGGTCTACGCCAATACCGATACCCGCGGCGGGCGGCATTCCGTAGCTCAAAGCTCGAATGTAATCCTCATCCAGCACCATCGCTTCCTCGTCGCCACGCTCCCGTTCGGCCATCTGTTCAATAAACCTTTCGTATTGTTCCTTAGGATCGTTTAATTCCGAAAATCCGTTAGCGATCTCCATCCCGTTTATGAAAAGCTCGAACCGCTCAGCGAATCGCGGATTTGCGGGCGATGCCTTTGAAAGCGGCGATATCGATTTCGGAAAATCGATGATGAAAGTCGGCTGAATCAGGTGATGTTCCACACGACTGTCGAACAACTCGACTGTATTTTCGTCGGTTATCTCTACTCCCGCAGCATATCTGGAAATTGCTTCGTTCATCGAAAGGCGATCGAATTTCGAAAAATCGATCTGTTTACCCTCGTACGAGGCTATCAATCTGCCTGTAGCCTTTTGAACAGTTTCACGGAGCATTTCCTCACAGAAATCCATCATTCCGTTCACGTCCATATATGCGCAATAGAATTCGAGCATCGTGAATTCGGGATTGTGCTTGAAGGAAATTCCCTCGTTTCGGAAATTACGGTTTAATTCGTAGACCTTTTCGAAGCCGCCGACAACTAGACGCTTTAGATAAAGCTCGGGTGCGATACGCGCGTAGAGTTTGATATCGAGAGCGTTGTGGTGTGTTTCGAAGGGCGTGGCCGCTGCGCCGGTCGCTTTCGGCGTGAGCATTGGCGTTTCGACCTCAATATAGCCGTGATCCTCCAAAAATCGACGCATCGAGGAAACGATCTTTGCACGCGTCTCAAAAACCTCGCGGGTGGTCATTCCTTCATGATCTATCTGCAAACTTGAAGCAATCAGGTCTGCATACCGCTGCCGCTGGCGTAACTCAGGATCGGCGATGCCATGCATTTTGTCGGGCATAGGAAGCATCGCTTTTGCCAGGAACTGCAATTTTTCGACGTGGACCGAAAGCTCGCCGGTATTTGTAATAAACAGGTAGCCTTCGACGCCAATGAAGTCACCATGATCGAGCAGTCCAAAAGCAGACCAGGAGTCCTGTGGGGCGAGGGAATCCTGCGAATCGTTTTTCAAGATCACGAAATCTTCTTTTCGGCAATAGATCTGCAGACGTGAGACCCCGTCAGATAAATGCACGAAAGCGGCTTTGCCCATGACGCGCGGCGGCACGGCAAGGCGACCTGCAATTCGTACATTCCCCAATTCGCGTAGTCGAGCGTTTAATGCGTCCTTTACTTCAGCGGGCGGACGTTCACGTTCGGCAAGTTTCGAAACGACTTCGGATATTTCTGCGATTACTTCGTTAACCGGTTCAAATTCCAAGAGCCTTGTGATCGTATCTTCGGCACCAGAAATATTCGAACGTTCAAACTTGTTCGGATACACATTGCCTACGAGTTCACGCAGTGCATCGAGATGCTCGCGACGTGCCTCGGTCTGGTCGTTCGTTTCGACGATCTCTTCAAATCGGGGAATGCTCATAAGACGAATGCTCGATTATAGATAACCCTCTAATTTACGGCAAACAAGCGGTTATGCAATAATGAAGAAAACCGCAGGGAACTTCCGTCGATACCCCCCTACCGACTTGTCCTCTGCGGCTAGGCCTGTTTATGCAAACAACTTTAGCTGAGATCGGTGGACTGCGAAAGGCTTTTGAAAGCACGGCGCGCGTTGTTGCTATCGACGGGCTGACGTCTATCGCAGCTAAGGCGTTCGTTATTTCTCAGATCGAAACGACAAAGACAGTTGTCATAGTTACAGACTCGAATTCCTCGCTTGATACATGGGAATCCGACCTGCGATTTTGGAACCGAGATTCGAAGGGATCGATTCTGAGCCTGCCATCATTCGAGACCGATGTTTATTCGGGGAGCTCGCCGCACGCCGCCACGATGGAACGAAGAGCTCTGGCACTCTGGACGCTCGCTCAAGCCATGCCGCGAGTACTGATTATTTCCGCACGTTCGCTAATTACAAGAACCGTCTCGCCGAACGAGATACAGAAACTTGGTATACAACTGAAACTTGAAGACGAGTACCCACTTGAATTGCTGACGTCCACCTTGTTAACGGCAGGCTATGTTCGCGAGGATCCGGTTGTCGGTGTCGGGCAATATTCAATTCGGGGAGGTATTTTGGACGTTTGGCCGCCTCAATCCGAAACGCCGGTACGGATTGAATTTTTCGGCGACAATGTGGAGTCTATTCGTTGTTTTGACCCCGAAACGCAGCTTTCGGTCGAAAAGATCAGCGAGATCTCGCTCGCACCGATGCGGGAATTTTCTGCCTCGTCGCAGGATATGAAAGATTGGGCATTTTTTGCGCGCGAACGGTTTTCTGGCGAAAACTTTGCCCGGAACCTTTTGGACCGTACTGAATTTGCCGACGAAGGCGAAACATTTTCCGGCTGGGAATTTTTGCTTCCCCTCGTGAAACCGCTTACAGCAACCGTTTTCGATTATTTGCGGGACCCAGTACTCTTGATCGATGAACCAGCAACCGTCGAGCAAGCTGTCGCGGGAATTTACGACAATCTATTTCGAAGACGAAATTCATTGATCGAGACCGGCGAGATCGGTCTCGAGCCCAGAGAGCTATTCGTTGAAGTTGATGATCTTCGAAACAGAATCGAAGAAAACACGCGCATCGAGGTGCGCGCTCTGGGACGGACCGCTGCAGTAACCGACGACGAATTTGCGCTCGGTACCGTGGTGGAAATGGATGCCAAGTTAGCAGTCCCCTCGACATCCAGCTTACGGATGACAAATCCAAAATCGGCGACCCCGCTCTTTTTATTCCCGGCAGTCGAGGAAGCAGTAAATTTCGAGATCCAATCACGTTCGACACGGAAATTCCACGGCGACATCGAGCGTTTCTTTTCGGAGATCAGGGAACTGGCCGACGCGAAGATCGTTTTCGACACAATTGGTATTGCGGAGCGATTTGAGGAATTAGTGGAGGTACATCAGTCCGCATTTGACCGCGATTCGCTACTGGTCGGGCCTATTTCGTCCGGTTTTGAGATCCCACGGGCAGGATTAGTCTATTTTTCCGAGATCGACATTTTCGGTGAATCGTCTGCTGATACAGGTTCGGCGAGCCCCTCGCCCTCGCGACCTAAAAGCCGTCTTGGCGCATTCATCTCAGATTTTCGCGATCTAAAACCTGGCGATCTGGTGGTTCATGTTGATCATGGCATCGGCCGGTTTGAAGGTTTGCAGACGATCACCGCTCAAGGGTCTGAACGTGAGTTTATGCTTCTTGTTTATGCAGAAGACGCAAAGCTTTTTGTTCCGGTGGAGCGACTCGACCTGGTCTCGCGATATTCGTCAGGAGAAATTGCGACCGCTGCGTTGGATAGGCTTGGAGGCCTCGGCTGGCAACGAACCAAAGCAAAGGCAAAACGCGCGATGCGCGATATGGCCGATGAGCTTTTGCGTCTGTACGCGGAAAGAAAGCTGGTTCAGGGCTATGCGTTTTCGCCGGATGCGCCGTGGCAACATGAGTTTGAAGATGCGTTTCCCTATGACCTCACTGTGGACCAGGCAAAGGCGATCGAAGATGTAAAAGAGGATATGGAGACTCCCAAGCCCATGGACCGATTGATAATTGGAGACGTTGGTTACGGAAAGACCGAAGTGGCGATGCGAGCTGCCTTTAAGGCGGTTATGGACGGCAAGCAAGTAGCAGTGCTTTCGCCAACTACGATATTGGCCTATCAGCACTACGAATCGTTCAGAAAAAGATTTGCGGCATTTCCTGCAAAGATCGATCTACTTTCGCGGTTTAGGAGTAAGGCGGAGCAAAAGTCGGTAACAGAGACTGTAAAAAACGGGGATGTCGATGTGCTGATCGGGACGCATCGCATACTTTCAAACGACGTCAGCGTGCCGAAACTCGGCTTGCTGGTCGTCGATGAGGAACAGCGATTTGGTGTAGCTCATAAAGAGAAGCTCAAACAGTTAAAAAAGAAAGTTGATGTGCTCACACTCTCCGCCACGCCGATTCCAAGGACGCTGAATATGTCGCTGATCGGAATGCGCGACATGTCGGTGATCGAAACGCCGC
>JBJMGN010000035.1:0-4970 GCA_045807885.1 Pyrinomonadaceae bacterium
AACACGATCTTTGTCGATCCGGATGCAAAGATCGAAGTTTCATCATCCCGCAAGACAGTTCCGCTGCCGGCGACGACCGTCCGGCAATTTTCGATCGCTGGGATGAACCTCGAAAATTTTTTCGACGACAAGGACGATCCCGACATTAAGGAAGACATATTAACGCCCGAGGCGTTCCAACGGCGGCTGAAAAAAATCTCGGCGGCGATCCGCGATTATATGGCGACGCCGGACGTGATCGGAGTTGTCGAGGCCGAGAACCTTGACAGCTTGAAACGACTTGCCGATCGCATCAATAAGGATGCGGTGGGCGCTGGAAAGCCCGATCCGAAATATGACGCGTTTCTGATCGACGGCAATGACGGACGCGGGATCGACGTAGGCTTCCTGGTAAAAACCTCGCATGTCAAAGTTTTGGAATCGAAACAATTTGGCAAATCGGAAAAGTTTAAGAATCCAAATACAGGTGAAGAAAATTCCCTTAACGACCGTCCGCCGCTGATGATCCGCGTCTCGATCGAGGATGCGAAATCGGGCAAGCCATTCGAATTCACAGTGGTCGCAAATCACCTGAAATCGTTCATCGGCTTCAACGATCCGAAACAGATGGAAAACGTTCGGCTAAAGAAAAAGCTGCAGGCCGAGTTTCTCGCACGCTGGGTCGAGGAACGGCAAAAGGCCAATCCGGAGGAGCGGATAATGCTACTCGGCGATTTCAACGCCTTCCAGTTTAACGACGGAGTAATGGACATGATCGGCACCATTAAGGGAAAGCCCTCGGCGAAAGACACCGTTCTGATGCCGTCCGAAGACCTTGTAACCCGAGACCTTATCGACCTGGTCGATGCCATTGCAGTGGGCCAGCGTTACTCATACGTCTTTGACGGCAACGCTCAGGTGCTCGATCACGTAATAATCAACGAACCGCTTCGCAAGCACATCAACGGCTTTGGATTCATCCGCATCAACGCCGATTTCCCAGAATCGACGCGGAACGACGATTCGAGGGCCGAGCGCTACTCCGACCACGACCCGGCCGTTGCGTATTTTTCGCTTGACGAGGTCGGTTCCGCTCTAAAACCTTGACTGTCCACGACCTGTCCACAGGCCGTCCACTGAGTGTCCATTCGCGTCTTGTGGACAAACAAGTTACTTGGTTTCAGCACTTACAGCGATTTTGGCGACGAAAATCGGCGATTTTCAAAAAAACTCTTCGCACCTGTCCCAAACTGTCCCACGCATGTTTTTGCCCGCTAAATACGCCAAAAGGCGACCGAACCGCAGGTGAACACTGATAATTGTCTAGTGGGTATCTGCCACTACTGTCTTACCATCTTCTCGTGACTGACTCTTATCCTGTTTTCAAAGATCATTTGGGCGGAGTTTGCCTACAAAAGAAATATATCATGATTTGCAAGGATTAAAAGTAGTCTTATACACGAAATGCCTGCAGCCATGCGCCAATTAATCCATTTCGAAAGCGAATTGACCGTATTCGTTCAAACTAATAAACTTCTCAGGTGACGCCCGATACTGCCGCCGACCCACAAATCATCAAAAATCAGGAACCGACGAGCCCGGGCGAGCTGCCGGAGCAGCCGCTGATCGTGATAGAGGCGAGCCGGGGACGGAGTCCGATCGCGCCGGGTGAGCTGTGGCAATACCGCGATCTTTTTTACATTCTGACGCTGCGCGACATAAAGATCCGATACAAGCAGACAATTTTGGGTGCGGCATGGGCGATAATCCAGCCGCTGTTCACGATGATCATTTTCTCGCTCTTTTTCGGAAGGCTTGCGGGAATACAGTCGGAGGGTATTCCATACCCACTGTTCGCATTCGCAGGGCTGCTGCCGTGGACGTTTTTCTCAAACGCCGTAACAAACAGCGGGAACAGCCTGGTGGGCAGTGCTAACCTGATAACGAAGGTCTATTTTCCGCGAATGATCATCCCGATGGCGGCGGTGGCGTCGGGTTTGCTGGATTTTGCGATCGCTTTCCTGCTGCTGGTAGTGTTGATGGTTTGGTACGGCGCGATGCCCGGTGCGGGAATATTGATGCTGCCCGTTTTGGTGCTGCTAACGAGCCTATTCGCGGCCGGAGCCGGGATGTGGATGTCTGCCCTGAACGTAAAATACCGTGATATCCGGTACGCATTGCCGTTTTTGATCCAGCTCGGGCTTTTTGTGACGCCGATAATCTATCCGACAAGCCTGGTGCCCGAAAAATGGCGATGGCTGCTATACCTAAACCCGCTGACGGGCCAGATAGAAGGCTACCGGTCGGCATTTTTCGGCCGTCCATTCGATTGGGCCGCTCTGGGAGTTTCAGCCGCCCTGACCGTCGCAATCTTGCTTTTCGCCGCATATAATTTTAAGAAAATGGAACGTTCGTTCGCAGACGTTGTTTGACGAGCGAAGCGAATAGTCTTTGTAATACCGCTGCCCGAATGACCCCAATCATTAGAGTCGAAAACCTAAGTAAGCAATACACGCTTGGCGCAAAGGCCGAGCCGTATACGACCTTGCGCGAATCGCTGGTACGGGCAGCGCGGAAACCAATCGAAATGGTTCGCGGAAACGGGCGGGCCGAGCAATCAAGATTCTGGGCGCTAAAGGACGTAAGCTTTGACGTGATGCCCGGAGAGGTGGTCGGCATTATCGGCAGGAATGGAGCGGGTAAATCGACTCTCCTGAAGATACTTTCGCGAATCACGGAACCGACGTCAGGGCGCGTTGAGCTATACGGCCGCGTCGGCAGCCTGCTGGAGGTCGGCACCGGATTTCACCCCGAATTGACGGGCCGCGAAAACATTTATCTTAATGGAGCCATCCTCGGCATGCGCCGGGAAGAGATCGCAAAGAAATTTGACGAGATAGTCGATTTTGCCGAGATCGAAGAATTCCTCGACACACCCGTCAAACGCTACTCGAGCGGTATGTACGTCCGCCTCGCCTTCGCGGTCGCTGCACACCTTGAACCCGAGATCTTAATAGTCGACGAAGTCCTCGCCGTCGGCGATGCCGAGTTTCAGAAGAAGTGCTTGAACAAAATGAAAGATGTGGGTGAGCATGGCAGGACGGTTCTATTTGTTTCGCACAACATGCAGGCTGTATTACGACTTTGTCAGCGAGCCATACTAGTTGGCGCGGGCGAAATCCAGGTAGACGGCCCTGCGAGCAATGTTACCGCGGCATATCTTCGATCCGAAACGGGAAGCCTTTCATCGAGAAAATGGGATGACCCCGGTTCGGCCCCGGGAAACGAGGTTGCTCGACTCCGCTCAGTATCTATCAAATCGGATGGAGAGTTGATAGATATGGTTGACATCCATAGACCATTTGAGCTTGAAATCGAATACATTGATTTGGTCGGAGAGGGTCGTCCAACGCTGTCGGTTCATTTTACTAATGATCACGGAATTACTCTGTTTTGCACAAACGATTTTAACGACAAGATATGGTGGAATCGAACACCTAAAAAAGGGCTTGTAAGGGCAGTTTGCAGTATTCCTGGCAACCTATTGGCGGAAGGTAGAATTTTTGTCTCTGTTTATCTGTGCAATTACAATCCAAACATTGTGTATTTCGATGTGGCAGATGCCGTTTCCGTGGAGGTGGTTGACAGGACTACAGGTGAAGGGGTCCGTGGTGTTTATACCGGCGAGTTTCCTGGTGTTGTGCGGCCGTACCTAGACTGGAACGTGGGCTACTCGATGAATGCTGAATAAGGTTTTTTCAAAACGAAAAGGTGAGGCCAAGGTCGTTCCTGGAACCGACTTGCCGGCTTCATTTTTCATGCGGGGAAACCCAGACTATCAACGGCACGAGATCGGCGATTGGACGTATGGGACCCCCCAAATATACCGATGGAATGACGACACAAAGTTGCGTATAGGGAAGTTTTGTTCGATCGCTGCAGAGGTAATGATAATCCTCGGCGGAGAGCATCGACTAGATTGGGTAACCACGTATCCCTTTAACGTAGTATTTGAAAGAGCATCGCAATTTACTGGGCATCCTGCAGCGAAAGGCGACATAAATATCGGAAACGATGTGTGGATTGGAACCCGATCAACAATTCTATCCGGAGTCAAGATAGGTGACGGAGCCGTGATAGCAGCTGGCAGTCTTGTAACTAGGAGTGTAGACCCTTATTCGATCGTTGGTGGCAACCCCGCGCGACATATTAGGTTTAGATTCGATTCGAAGACTATTGAGGCCCTTGGTGAAATTGCGTGGTGGAACTGGAACATCGACAAGATAGAGGAAAACTGGAACTTACTGCTAGCCCCTGATATCAGCGAGTTTATCGAGCGCCATTTATCATCAGCAGGCAAGCCCTGAAGATTCTTTTTTTGCAAGTGAGTCAAAACATAGCCTCAAACACTTACAAGGTATATGAAAATGCTACTCGGGATGAGATGTTGCCTTTTGTTCCAGTAGGCTCTCGTTTCATCCTCGACATCGGTTGTTCGGTTGGCAATTTCGGTTCGCTTCTGAAAGAAGCGAGACGAGCCGAAGTGTGGGGGGTAGAGATTGACGAGAGATCTGCGGAAATTGCATCTGCGAGGTTAGACAAAGTTCTGACTGGTGCATTTGATAGAAACCTGGAACTTCCCGCACAGGCCTTTGATTGCATAGTCTTTAATGATGTTTTAGAGCATATGGTGGATCCGTATTCGGCCCTCGAATATGCGAAGGAATTACTATCCGAAGACGGATGCGTGGTCGCATCAATTCCAAACGTGCGTTATTTCGGTAATGTATGGCTGATGCTTGTCCACGGTTCGTGGGAATATCAAGATTCAGGAATTCTCGATAGAACCCATCTCCGATTTTTCACCCAAAAGAGCATTCAGGCGATGTTCGCGGATCAAGGATATGAGATAGAAAATATACACGGTATTAATTCATTAGAAGTGTGCGACCGGTATTTTAGGAATAAATTCAAAATACTAAATACTATTT
>JBJMGN010000036.1:0-3644 GCA_045807885.1 Pyrinomonadaceae bacterium
GAAGCCTGGTCTTCACCGTCGCTCCACGCGCGAAGCATAGCCGTGATCTTTTTATCGGAGCCCGAAGCGGAATTCATCGGTGAAATTGTTGCGGAGTTATCAGGTTGAGCCACAATCATAGGCACGCCCGCAGGATATGTCAACGAGTTGATCAATCGTTTGACCTGTCGCTGGCATGTATCGAGTCCGCGCATATAGTGTGGTTGCGATTTCGACAAAACGAAATCTGCCCCAATATTTACAGTACGCGAGAAAACCTTGGACAATGGCTCAAAAAAGAAGAGACTTTTCGAATTTGGATGAAAATCCTGCGATCCTTTTCTTCAAAAGAATTATCATAATTGATGCATGCCAGGCTTTGAGAAGCGATTTAATCTCTTTTCTTATGCAGTCGTTTTTTGCGGCTTTTTTGCGCTTTGGATCTCCGGAAGCTTCGGGATTCTGGAAAGCGGACTTTTCGTTGCAATTATGCTGTTGGCGTGGAATCTCGAGAACACGCGATGGCAGATCTCTGAAAGGATCGGGACGGCCCTAGTTGTTCTCTCGCTACCGGTTTATTACCTCCTCTTTCAATTTCGTTTTTTCGAGCATTCACGCACCGAAACGCTGTTGCCGGGCATCCTTGCTCGGCTGATACTTACGCTTGCCGCAATAAAACTGCTGCAGCGAAAATCTGACCGCGACTGGATGTTTCTTTATCTCATGGCTTTTTTTGAGCTGCTTCTTGCAGCGGGTCTGAGTATCAGCGTCGGATACATTCTCGCGTTCACTTCTTTCATCTTCGTGATGGCTTCGACGATCGTATTGTTTCAAATCCGGAAGACGTCAAGAGCGGTTGCTGACAGCTCGACCGCGAAATCGACAGAACAACCAACAGAAGCTCTACCAGACCTGCCGTCGCGTCGCGTAATTCTCGTTTCCCTCGGCTTGCTGTTACTGATCTCGGCGATCGCTGTTCCGACATTCTTCCTTTTGCCGCGAGTCAGCGGCGCGGGACTCGGCGGCGGCTCGGATAGCATTTCGACTAACTCCGGCTTTTCAGAATCCGTCCGACTTGGCGGCTTTGGCACCATCCAGCAGAACGATGCGGTCGTTATGCGAGTTCGGATCGAGAACGAGATTCCAGCTGACATCCGCTGGCGTGGCGTGGCGTTAGACACGTTCGACGGACAAACGTGGACAAGATCGAGGACCGCGCTGAAGGAACCTAAGACCAAAAACGAGCGCGACCTAATTCAGCTGGATGCGGTTCGACGCGCAGATGGCTTGACGCTGCAAACCGTCTATCTCGAACCGCTGGACGCGAGCGTGATCTTCGGGCTTTATAAAATGATCGGCGTACAGGGAAATTTTCCCGTGCTTTATCGCGACTTTAATGGGGCGATAACGTTCCTGCGTACAACGGGCGAGCGCATCAGCTATAAAGTCCTGTCTGACACCGCGGCGCCCGATGAGGAAAGGCTTCGAAGCGACCGAGCTCCATACACCGCCGATTTTGCGAACTATCTTCAATTGCCGCAAAATTTCGATTCCCGAATTGTGAACCTGGCTGCGCAGGTAACTGAAGGAACATCGAACAGATATGACGCCGCAGCCGCGATAGAGCGGTATCTCCAAACAAGTTTTGGATACACGCTGGAAATGAAGGCTGGCGGCAGGGATCCGCTGGCTGATTTTCTTTTCAATGTCCGCGAGGGGCATTGTGAATATTTCGCGACTTCGATGGCGATGATGCTGCGGAGCCAGGGAATTGCGTCACGTGTCGTGAACGGTTTTCAGCGCGGCGATTACAACGATACGGCCGACGTGTACGTCGTTCGACAAAGAAATGCGCATTCCTGGGTCGAGGTTTATTTTCCCGCGTCGGACAGCTGGGTGACATTCGACCCGACTCCGGCAGCGGCTCAAAATAATGTCGGTTCATTTTCGGGGGTATCCGAAAGAGTTCGAAAATATGTCGAGGCATTGGAAACCTTTTGGATACAGTACTTTGTGGCGTTCGACAATCAGGAACAAAGATCGCTTTTCGTATCAGTTCGAAACGGTTTAAGCGAGTATCAAACAGGCATATCTTCGGGCTGGAATTCTTTGCAGACTGACATCGTCGAATGGTGGAAACGTGTGCGTGGGGACCAAGGTTTAAGCGAAAGCCTTGCGTCAATAGGACGCGGTGCATTTGCTTTCGCTTTGGCCATCGTCCTGCTTCTCGTATTTGTGTGGTCGTACCGAAAGGTCGTAAAATTGAAAGTTTGGCGATCGCTCTGGAATCGCGTCTTTGCACGACAGAATGTGTCGGTGGTTGAGTTTTACGAACGAATGCAGCAGATCCTCGCAGATAAAGGAATAGTTCGGATGCCGTATCAAACGCCACTCGAGTTTGCCTACGAAATCGGTTTGCCGGAAGCGGTGAATGTGACCGAAAAGTATAACCGGGTTCGATTCGGCGAAAGGGAATTGAGCGGCGAAGAGGCCGACAAGATCGAGAATTGGTTGAAAGAGATCTCAACTGCAGAGACGCAGAGGTAGGAAATAGGCAAATGGACGCTACGATTTCGAATCCCGTGGAAGATCGAACCCGCCTGAAGGTTTCGATCACCGCACGCCTGGTTGCGGCTTTGTCTTTCATAATTCCGGCGATCGGCGGGGCGCTGAGTTCGCTTCTTCTGATGAATGTGTTTCGGGCGCTGCGGAATAGCGAATCCGCTGGAATTGGTGCCGTAATGGCGGGAATGAAAGAGGCATCGCTCCCGATAATTGTGTCGCTTTATTTAGCCGCGTTATTCGGGGTCGTTGTGATCGTCGTTTTGGTTGTTCGGATAGTGGTTCAGACCAAGACGGCGTCGCCGCCATTTTGGTTTTTCATTCTGGGCGGCATCCTTAGTTTTTTGCCGGCCGGGTTGTTCTGGAAGGCCCAGCTGGCGACTCTCGACGCTCTGAGCCCGGGTAGTTCCGCGACGGGCGGTATTGGCGGCATGGCGGCAGAGATCAGTGAATTGTTATTGGTAAGCGTTATTGCCGTCCCGATCGTTTTCTTACTTCTGATAGTGGTATCCGTCGTCCCATTTAAATCCCGCGCAGGGTCGAAATGGGGTTCGCTCGTGCTGGCCACGGTGATCGAAGTTTTGTTTATCGGGACGGCTATCGCTATGCCGTTTTTGATTGATGGACCGAAAAGAAAGAATGAATTAGTAAATTTGCCGGCGAATGTTGAGTATGCAGATTCCGATTCCGATATCGAGAAAGAATCTTCTATGGTCTTAACGCTTACCGCGGACAACAAATTGTACGATCGCCTGAAAAAGGGAGCAGAACGACCGGGAACTATTATCACCAGGGAAGAATTACCTGAAAAATTGGGGCAATTCTTCGAAACGAAAACGCCGGACAAGAGAATCGTATATCTCAAAGCGGACAGCGATACTCCTTATGAGAATGTTCTGCAAGTTTTTGACAGTATTAGAAAAGCCGACGTTGACAAGGTCGGCCTGGTCGTAATCGGTAAGAAGGATGAGGACGATCCGTATCAGATCAGTCCCGAAATGTTTGAAGTTAGACTTCCAGCACCAGTAGACGATACCGATCTGATTAAGCCTAATCCGTTGACCTTGGTTGCCGCGTTGGACAAGGACGGAAGACTTAAACTT
>JBJMGN010000037.1:0-7236 GCA_045807885.1 Pyrinomonadaceae bacterium
GGTCGCCGCGCTTTTCGCCTAGCGCAATATCATCGAGCGTTTTGAGTTCAGCCCCAAACGCCTGTCCGACAAGCTGGTGCGACCCGCATATAGCAAGCACCGGTATTTTTGTCGTATGAATAAATTCGCTGAACGCGTCAAGGTGGTCTGAGTTGTAGTAATCAAAGTCGCTGTACGTTCCGCTCATCACGATGGCGTCCGGTTCGAAATCGCGTGTCGCCTGGGCCAGTTCCGAAACGTGAACGGTCATCGTCTTGTGATTCTGCACAAGCCGATTAACGTTCTGGGCAATGTTGTTACAGGCTAGCGAAGAGACCTTATTCTCGAACCGCAATTTTGTTTCGAGGCTGTTCGACCACTCTTTACGGGCAAGTTCCGAGAGGTCCGATTCGTACCGCAAAAGGCTGTTTACGATCAGGACCTTCGCGTGCGGGATCGAGCGCACGACAGGTTCGAACTTACAGTAAGCCTGTCGGTTGTATGGGAACGGAAGTTCCTCGGTAACAGTTGATTTCGCCGCGGCGTCAAACATATGTCCAAACAACAACTAAACAGTTCATGAAACCGAAACAAACGGTTCACAAAACTTTGATGATTATATCAATTCTCTCTTTGCCTGGTCGATGTATCGAAAAGAGGCATTGCGTCGCCTGCACCGCTTTTTGCGATCTCGCTTCGCATGAGCCGAAGCAATGCCGACCTGATCCTTGCCTGGGAATGGATAGTCGACGCTTTCGTGTCCTTTTGCAATATCAGCAGCATTCGGTGCCAGCTGGTTTCCAGCTCATCGGCCACGCCCGGCAATACCGAAATATCGTAAGGAACGGCGACTTTTCTGCAGCCGATCCGGGCGAAAACCGATAAATACCGAGCCGTTGCGAGGTCCGGGCACGCAAATCGTGACCGTCCGATCTTCAGCTCGATCCCTAAAAGCGTATGTAGGATCTCCGGCTGATTTTCGCGTTCCGGGACAGTAAATTCGAACGATCGCGTACGCATGGCCCGTATTTGAGCATCGTAAATATGCGGGATCCAATTCTCGCCAAGCTCGTTTCGAATTGCAGTTTCAAGCTTCATCTCACAGCAGTGCCGAAGATAAGTTACGCAAAAACCACCTCAATATCAAAGCGAGTCGACAGCTGCCTGAAAACGCTCAAAAAACCGCCCTACGTGAATGCCGTCCATCATTGCGTGATGGGCCTCGACTGAAAGCGGCATCAGCTCTCGACTGCCATCTTTAAAAATCTTTCCGAATACTATGCGCGGCACCGTTTGCCGGTTATCGCCTGGACTTGCGTGCTTGAAGCTGGTGAACGAGATCCACGGAATAACGGAATAGTAGATCAGATCAATACGTTCAGTCTCGACATCGAACGTTTTTAGCTTCAGGTATTTGCTGCGTGCGGCGCGGCCAGCCTCCACATACTCCAAAACGTCCGGCCGATGCTCGAAATGGCAAAACGAAAACGTCTCGTCATCGTTGAGGATCGTTTGTGTCGCTTCGATTGATTCGAATTCAACGACATTTTCGCCGAGCATTCTCAAGCGAAATTCACGTATCGAGTTTGCTGCCTGCTGCGCGTAAAAGAGTGCTGCGATGGAATACGAAAGCTCGTTTTGCCTACAAAAGTGACGAAGCTTCGTCACATCGACATTCGCTGCGATATTAAAATATGGATCTTTGTAGTCCCTGAAAAACTCGAAAGTCGTTCGGCGGGCCCATCCAGAAATATCGACTTCGGTGAACGCGCTGGTCAATTCAATTGAGCTCCGACGCGGATCGCAGGCTGAGAAAATCTCTGGATCACGCGGTCGCCAAAAACACCAAGGTAGAATACGCCTATGACAGTGATCAAAAGCACTGCGGCAAATGCGGCCGGCATTTTCGGTTCGGTCCAGTCTGTCGTGCGCTCGCGGAAAAACATTACAACGATAATTCGGAGGTAATAGTAAGCCGAGATCGCGGTATTGACCACAGCAGCAACGACCACGATGGTGAGCAGCCGATCGCCCGCCTCGAGTGCCGGACGGAAAACAAGGACCTTACCAATAAATCCCGCGGTCAACGGCAGGCCGAGAAGGCTGAGCATGAACAGTGACAAGGTGAACGAAAGTGCGGGCGACTTAAAGCCGATGCCATTGAAATCCTCAAAATCTGTTCGCCGGTCGTTCTTCTGCCCGAGGAAGGTGATGATCGCGAACGCTCCGAGATTCGTCACAGCATATGTGAGCATGTAAAACGCGACCGAAGCGATGCCTTCGTTACGCGCGGTCGGCGTTTGAGCCATACCCGCGCCAACAAATCCGACGAGTGCATAGCCCGCATGTGCGATAGACGAATACGCAAGCATTCGCTTGACGTTGTTCTGCATGATCGCGCCAACGTTTCCGAGCGTCATAGTCGCGATCGCGATCAGCGAAAGTGCGGTAACCCACGTGTCGTGCAAATAACCGGCTGCCTGCACGCCCGCCAACACTGGGAATCCGAGAATGAACACTCGCAGGAATGATGCAAACGCGGCAGCCTTCGGACCGGCCGCCATAAAACCTGTGATCGGCGACGGTGCTCCTTCGTAAACATCTGGTGTCCACACATGGAACGGAACAGCGGCGATCTTAAATCCAAAACCGACGATCAGCATTGCTCCGCCAACCAGTAACAGGGCAGGGAAGTTGGGCTGCGCAATCTTGGCGGCGATCTCAGGGATATTCGTCGATCCCGTCGCGCCGTAAATGAGGGCCATCCCGTACAGCAAAAATGCCGACGCTAGGGAACCGAGAATGAAATACTTCATCGCCGATTCGTTCGACTTTAGATCGGTCCGTCGGAGGCCTGCCATCACATACGTGGCTATCGAAAGGGTTTCGAGTCCGAGAAAAATGATGACCATGTCGTTTCCGGCAGACATGAACATCATTCCGAACGTCGCGAAAAGTAGAAGCGCGTGATATTCACCAACGGGCACGTCTTCGCGTTCGACCCAAATGGTTGAAACCAGGATGGTTAAAGCCGAAACGATCAGAAATACGAACGAAAAGGAGAGGCGAAGGTTGTCGTGCGCGATCATTCCATTCCACGAGGAAGTTGGAATTCCGGCGCCGTCCATCCACATTCGTCCAAGGAAAAATGCAGCAGCGGCCAGGCCAATTAGTGAGATCGCACCCGTGACGTTTCGCTGACGCGGCACAAAACAGTCATACAGCATCACGATAATCCCGGTGGCTGCGACGACCGTCTCCGGCAGGATCGCCCAGAGGTTTACGTTCGGACTAACAAGTTCTGCTAAAACAATGTTCATTTCGATCCCAAAATCAGTGCGCCGAGTATTCGAATTTCCGTTCGCCCGCTCTTACGGCCACAGCGAGTTCGTTTTCCCTTGGTGGAATCGGGCACGAATATTTATCGCTGCCGTAAGCACAATTTGGATTGTATGAAAGATTAAAATCCAAAATTACGCGGCCGCCTTTCGGCCTCTTGATGTCAATGTACCTGCCGCCGCCGTATGTCTTACTTCCATTTGTATTATCTCGAAATGGAATGAACAAAAGGTCGGCGTATTCCGGATACTTTTTCAAAACATCGGCATCGGCCTGATAAACGCTAAGCTTCAAATTACGGCCCGCAAGCCTGAATGCTAGAACGCCAAATTTCCGAAACTTCTTCGGTTTTCCCGACGATGTCGGCATCAGGAAATATTTCGCCTCGGCGTTTCGCTTGACCGTAGCCGATACCCGATATTGCTTGTTCGTCGCAAAGTAGTTCAACCCTGCAAACTTTTCAAAATCGCTGTCGAGCAACGGCGATTCCGACCTTTTGCGAAATTCCGCGTCGCGGCCTTCGCGAAACACCTTTATGTCGGTCGTTCCGTAAAACGTCTGCCCGGCAGCAAGCGAAACGAACAAAAATATCAAAAACCCTGTATCAGCGAGCCGCATCGATTTCAGCTTACTTCATGACCTCAGCATGTTCGATCTCGCCGCCTGCTTGATGCGTCACGCGCTTTTGGATCTCGGTTACCGAATCCTTTGCTCTGTCGAGAAACGGCCGTGGATAAACGCCCATCACGACCATCAAAACCAGTAAGGGTACCATCAGGCCGATCTCGCGCCAGCTTAGGTCGGCGAGCGACCGGTTCTTATCATTCGTGACCTTTCCGAAAAAAACGCGCTGGATCATCCAAAGCAAATAAACGGCTGCGAAGATAACGCCGGTTCCAGCGAGCATTGTGGCGACATAGTTCCAATTTGTACTGGCAGTCACGCTCAAAATGGACGATTTCCACATTCCGATCATGATCAGAAATTCGCCAACGAAGCCATTAAGAAACGGAAGACCGACCGACGACATTGATGTGATCACAAAGATCGTGGCGTAGATAGGCATCACGTTTGCCAATCCGCCAAAGTCCGATATTTGCCGTGTATGCCGACGCTCGTAAATAAATCCGACTAGGAGGAACAGCGCACCGGTTGATACACCATGATTGAGCATCTGGTAGAGTGCACCCTGCATTCCCCATTCGGTGAACGAGAACATTCCGAGGATGACAAAGCCCATGTGAGCGACCGACGAATAGGCCACAAGCCGCTTTACGTCGGGCTGCACCATTGCGACAAGCGCGCCGTAAATAATGCCGATAATCGCGAGCACGATGAATACCGGCGCAAACTCTCTTGACTGGTCCGGGAACAGGGTAAAGTTGAATCGCATCAGGCCATAGGTTCCCATTTTCAGCAAAACGGCGGCGAGAATGACGGAACCAGCGGTCGGAGCTTCAGTATGCGCGTCAGGAAGCCATGTGTGAAACGGAAAAAGCGGCACCTTGATCGAAAAGGCCAGGGCGAACGCAAGGAATAAGAAGGTGCCGGCACCAGCCAGGTTGCCGGTGAAACTGAGCTTTCCGGCTTGAATTGTCTGCATCAACGTGACGAAATCAAAAGTTCCAATTCCAGTTGCACTTGCGTGGATATAGTAAAGAGCGATTATCCCCGCAAGCATCAGCAAGCTGCCGAGAGCCGTGAAAATAAAAAATTTAACAGCAGCGTATATCCGGTTTTGGCCGCCCCAAATGCCGATAAGGAAAAACATCGGCACAAGCGAAGCTTCGAAAAACAGATAGAAAACAAGAAGGTCGAGCGAAACGAAAACGCCGATCATCGCCGACTCTAGCAGCAATAGAAATATGTAAAACGCCGTCTGTTTCTTTTCGACCGCATGCCAGGTCGAGATAACCGAGATCGGCATGATGAACGTTGTCAGGATCACCAGCCAGAGACTCAGCCCATCAACGCCAACATGGTAGTTCGAGTTGATCGAGGAGATCCAAGGCACAGATCTCTCAAACTCGAACCCGCTCGCTGTTGCTGCCTTTCCGCCCAATAATAAAAGCGAGATCAAAAAGTTGACGAGCGTGATTCCGAACGTCACCCATTTGACCTGATTTTCGCTCTGCCCAAATATTTGATGAGCAAGCAATCCAAGCGCGCCGAATACGGGAAGCAGGATCAGGATCGTTAGAAGATTTTCAGAAATAAAATCCATAGAACTGTAATGCAGGCTGTTCGTCTGCACCGTCGGGCTTACAACCGGTTGTACCTACCCAACCAACTTCAAACCGTAATAAATAAAGTAACCAAGCACTGCCAATGCGCCCAGAATGATCACGGCAGCATAACTTCGCACAAACCCAACCTGTAAATGCCGCGTGAAATTGCCGAATTGTGCAACGAAATGTCCAATGCCGTTCACGATGCCATCAATGAATCCAAGATCGAAGCCCTTCCAGAGACCCTCTGTCGAAAGCCGAGTGAGCGGGTCGACGATATAGCCGTTGTAAAATTCATCAAGCCGCCATCTGTCCGCAAGGATCTGCGGCATTTTGCGAAGCGGCGTCCTCCAGAACAAAAAGAAACCGATCCCAATACCCATCATGGCAAGCAGCGTCGAAAGCCCAGCTAGGCCACGCTCTTTTGCAACAACGTCCGCCGAGTGCTCCTCAGATGAAACTGCCTCGGACGACACTTTCGTTTCAGCAGCCGATTCGTGAGACGCCCCATTCGATTCTACGGCTGGAGCGCCGTGCCCGCTTTTTCCGCCTTCTTTGGCGACGACGGGCTCCAGCACGTGCTCGAAAACATTTACTTCGCCTGAGCTAATGATAGAGCTCATCGCGTAAGGCACGCCGACCAGGCCGCCAAACGCCGAAAGAATTCCCAGGACGATCAGCGGCACAGTCATCGACCAAGGCGATTCGTGCGGTTTGAAATCGTGCGGCAACCCATGATGCTCGTCCTGGTCGTGCGAGGTGTCATCGTGCGCCGCTCCGGTAGCGAACGCTATTTCTTCGGCACGAGCAGCGTCGCCAGTGTGATCCGCATCAGGCAGAGCATCGTGGAAACGCTCCTTGCCCCAGAACGTCATGATCATCATCCGCGTCATGTAGACTGCGGTAAGAATCGCTGTAATTGTCGCAATCGTCCAAAGGATTTCTTCGCCCGGAAACGGTTTCTGCGGGAAGTAATTATCGGCTGCGAACGTCCGGTACAGGATCTCGTCTTTTGAAAAGAATCCGGCAAAGAACGGGATGCCGCATATCGCGAGCCAACCCGCGGCCATCGTGAAGAAAGTAATGGGCATGTATTTCTTCAGATTGCCCATCTTGCGCATGTCCTGCTCGTGATGCATTCCGTGGATCACGGAACCCGATCCAAGGAATAGCAACGCCTTAAAGAAGGCGTGTGTCATCACGTGAAAGATCGCGACTACGAACGCTCCCACACCCGCTGCCAGGAACATAAAGCCGAGCTGTGAAACGGTCGAGTATGCCAGTACTTTCTTTATGTCGTTCTGTGCTATTGCGATCGTTGCGGCGAAGATCGCCGTCGCAGCGCCGATCACCGCAATTATCCACATCGCGGTCGGTGCGAATTGATAGATCGCATTCGCACGAACGACTAGATAAACGCCCGCCGTCACCATCGTCGCGGCGTGGATCAATGCGGAAACCGGCGTCGGGCCGGCCATCGCGTCCGGCAGCCACGTCAGCAGCGGGATCTGCGCGGATTTTCCTGTCGCGCCGATAAATAGCAGCACGCCGATAGAGGTCAGTCCGCCCGCGAATATAGCTCCCCATGTAAACGGGTCGGCGGACATGTGGGTCGAAACAAAAGTGAAAACGCTTTGGACCTGCTGGCCGTCGACGACCTTGTCGTAAAACGAGATAGTGCCCGTCAGCG
>JBJMGN010000038.1:0-4980 GCA_045807885.1 Pyrinomonadaceae bacterium
TTTATATAGAGAACCGAAAATAAGACCCATGAAACATCGTCGGAGCCTTATTCGACTCCCACGATAGATTCAAATGCGGATCTGATCGAAAGGCGGTGAATGGTCAGCTGATCGGATATTTCGGCTGGAGATGACAGATCCATCCGTTCGGCGATCACTTCGAGAGCATGCTGCTTGGCTGAAGGTATTCGCGAGGTCCGGCCAACGACAAGCCGCAAGTTGTGATCAATCGACGCGAGAAACTGGTATCCGGCAGTCAGTTCATCGTATTCCTCCTGCGACAAAACACCGAGGTCGAGCAAGAGCTGTAAGGTTTTTGTTGTCGAACGATCGTCGGAAGCGTTTGGCACATTATGGGCGAGTTGCAGATATCTCGCAGCAAAATACACGTCAAGCAATCCGCCGGAGTCATACTTGATATCGACGTCGTTGGAGCGTTTTGCTTTCGCACGCTGCTTTTCAAGAGCGAGCCGAATGCGCCGGGTTTCCGCAGCAAGTTCGTCTTTCGAGATACGTGACGCCCGGTCGAAAATGGAGGTTCGAATTGCTGGTTCCATGTTGAGCCCAAGTTGTTCATCGCCGCCCACTGCACGGAGCATTACAAATGCTAAGAGTTCCCAGATTTCAGCAGTGGAATTAACATATTCCAACATCCTTTGGGCTGAGATCGCAGTGAGGCCTTTCGAGCCATACGGCCGCAATCTTAGGTCCACCCGATAAAGACTTCCATCTCGTGTTACAGATGAAAGAATAGTTGTGAAAATCTCGACGGCTTTCGCGAAAAATTCGACCGGCAGAGTGCCGGACAGATTTTTCCATCGGGAATCGTCGTAAATCATTACGAGGTCAAGGTCCGAGTCGTAATCCATTCCGCCGCCGCCAAGTTTGCCGAGCCCAAGAGCTGAAAGGGGAATGTCCTCGAATTCAAAGCGATATTGAGCCATTAGTTCCTGGGACATTATCCAAAAGGCCGCTTCGATACTTGCTTCGGCCAGGTCGGTTTGCCTTCGCTTACAGTCGCGTATCGAAAGGTTCTCATCGACGTCGTTCGCGACTATCTCGATCAAGCATCGCATCCATGACTGACGCAATTCGCAAAGGCGTTCACCGAATCCAACAGCGTCGCGAACCGGATTCAGAAGAAGCTCGTAAAAATTGCGGTCCGGGATGTCATTGTCCGGGGGCGATGACGCAATACGAAGGCTAGGGCGTTGATCGACCATTGCCGCGAAACGAGGAGCGGTGTTCTCAAGCTTTGACAGGAAGATCTTAGGTTCGCTTTGTGCATTCGTTTCCGCCGTCTCGGGTGCCGGTTCCGGTGCATTTGCAGGTCCGCCTTTGGGAATTGTCTGCGGAGTTTTTGTTCGTGACGCGAAAACGCGCTGGAAAATACGATTCACGTCCGCCATTTTTTTACCGATGTCCGAGCGAAATTCAGCGAGGTCGCTAAAACCCATTCGATAAGCGATAACCGTTTGCTTCGATTCATCGTCAGGGAGCAAATGTGTCTGCAAGCCGTTTTCGATCTGTAGAATGTGTTCCAGCCGCCGAAGAAGATCGTACGCTTCGAATAGTTGGGTGAGTTCTTTTTTTGTTAAATAACCTCGGTCGGAAAGTCGATCCAGGCTTACGAGGGTGTGGGACGAGCGCAGCCAGCGGTCACGGCCGCCATGTGCGAGCTGAAGTGCCTGAGCGATGAATTCGATCTCGCGGATCCCGCCCTGGCCGAGCTTTATATCAATACCCGAATCGCTCCTGAATTTTAAGTCGATCTTTTGTTTCGAAAGACTTACATTTTCCAACGCAGTTTCAATTGACCCGTCCGCATCAAAAACGGCTGTTTCTACAGCATCGAAAAACTTTCGGAAAAGCTCGGTTGAACCTGCTGAAGATCGCGACCTTATAAGAACCTGGCGCTCCCAGGCAGCCGCTTCGGAACGGTAATAGCGGATCGTATCGGTCAGCGGAAGAGCAAGCGGCCCAACACGTCCATGAGGCCTGAGGCGGAGATCGACGCGATATGCAGCACCTTCGCCGCCTTGGCCGCCGACAAGCTTTACGATCGCCTCTGCAAGTTTGGAGAAGTATTCAAGGTTCGTTGCCAACCCCCTGCTGCCTGTTCCCGACGTTTTCCCGACATCGGAGAAAATGAACAGCAGGTCGATATCTGAAGAATAATTAAGCTCTTTCGATCCGAGTTTTCCCAAAGAAATTACGCAAAATTCTGCCGGCTTTACACGCCCCCGCCCGTCTTTTTCCTGTGGCTGACCAAATCGGTTGTCCAGTTCCTGCCTCGACAAACGCAGCGAATGCTCCAGGATCGCGTCGGCCAGATTCGAAACTTCTTCAGTTATCTCAGCGATCGTCGCCAGGCGTCGAACGTCTCGAAGAAAGATCCGCATGAGTTCGCGTCGTCGAAATCGCGCCAGCACAATTTGCGGATCGATCTGTGAATGCGTCAGCGAAAAACGCGCGAGCGATTCGAGCAAGGATTGTTTATCGCGTACATGTGTATCTACGCGCTCGCGGCCCAGCCAAACAATGTAATCGGGATTTTGAAGAAGTGTTGTTGCAAACAAAGGGCTGCAGGAGACCAAGGTAAGAACGTCGGAAAGCAGGGCTTCGTTTTGTTCGAGTGAAGCGGCCTGCATGGGATGGCCTTCCGTAAGACGCTGTAAAAATCGCCGTGCGGCTTCAGGATCGGGAACTTCGTTAGTTAGGAATTCTGCGGCTGTCATTTACGAAATCGCATTGTATCAATTCCGTATTTCTTTATCTTGTAACCAAGTATCCGCTGTGTCGAAACCAGAACACGTGCCGTTTTTGCGACATTCCCGTTATTTGATTTCAAAGCATCCTGTATCAAGTCACGCTCAAAAGCCTCGACTGCCGCTTCGAGGGAAAGATCGGTCACTGTTCCTGAAACTTCGGCAGTCTGTAGTGTTGGCGGCAGATGGTGCCCGTGAATCACATTCGAGTCACACACAAGGACTGCACGTTCGATAGCGTTTTCCAGTTCCCGAACGTTGCCGGGAAAGTGGTAGCTCATCAGCATATCGATGGCAGGCGTGGAAATCCTGCGGATCCGTTTGTTGTGTTCGAGCTCGTATTTCTCCAGGAAATGTTCGGCCAGCAAAAGAACATCCGATTTCCTTTCGCGCAAAGGCGGGAGAAAGATGCTGAAAACATTCAACCGGTAATAAAGGTCTTCGCGAAATACGCCACGCGCTATCGCTTCTTCGAGATTCTTATTTGTAGCGGTTATAAGTCGAATGTTCGCCTTGATAGTTTCAGTTCCACCGACACGTTCAAACTCGCGTTCCTGAACTGCTCGGAGAAGCTTTATTTGAGTTTGAAGCGGAATATCCCCTATCTCATCAAGAAAAAGTGTGCCGCCTTCCGCCAGTTCGAAACGGCCTTTCTTCAACCGGTCTGCACCGGTAAAGGCGCCTTTCTCGTGGCCAAAAAGCTCCGATTCAATAAGCGTTTCCGGCAATGCTGCGCAGTTGATCTTGATGAGCGGCTTCTTCGAGCGAAGGCTATTGTAATGAATCGCGTTTGCGATCATCTCCTTTCCGGTTCCACTTTCACCGCGAAGGAGAACGGTCGCGTTCGATTTTGCGACTTGTGTGATCTGCTCATACACGAGCTTCATTCCATTTGATTTACCGACAATGTGTGAGAAATCGTATTTTTCTTTGAGTTCCTGCTTTAGGTGAACATTCTCCTCTCGCAGGCGTTCGCGCTCTCCACGAATGCCGTGCTCGATCCGCAAGGCCTGCGCGATCATCGAGCCAACAAGCGTTAAAAGTTTAATGTGGTCGGCATAACCGGTTTCGAAACCGAGGCCGATGATCCCTATGTTTTTCTTGCCCGCGGCTGCAGGAACGATACTGAGAACATTGCGGCCTTCTCGGGCGGGATCGGGCATTCTGCTGAAATCAGCGTAGTCGATAGTTGCTTCCACGTTTCTCTCGAGCGTCTCTGTAAATAATGGCGAATTGATGTAGCCTGCGAAACGTCGAAATTCGGCAAGGCCTAATCCATAGCTCTCTGCCAAACCGAGTTCATTGTTTTCATCGGTTTCGGCATAAAATGCAAAGGATGCGTTTAAGCCCCGACAAAGGATTTCCAAGGCACTCCTGATATTTGACCGAACATCATCCGAACGCGAGAATTGTTCGTTGATGTCAGCTATAAGCTCGACAGGAGAAATGGAAGTTGCCGGTTTCATCGATTTGAAATTCACAACATAGCATTTTCAAGGGATTTCCGCGAAAACCGAAACTAAATTCTTACAAATTTGTAACCCGTAGAGGCCAGGTCTCACAAAACCGTTAGACTGCTCGCATGACGCTTTCGATCGTCCAATTAGAAGTAAAGGCCGGAATTGGCAGGCTTCGGCTCGAGGAATATCTCTTTGACCACTTTCCCGAGTTAAGCAGAATGTACATTCGCGACGTCATCAAAAGCGAGCGGTGCGAAGTGAACGGGCGCATAGAAAATAAGGGAAAGCGTGTGCGGACCGGCGATTTTGTCGAGATCGAGCTGGACCTTTCAAGGGAAACAGCGATGCGGCCCGAAATGATACCGCTCGAGATCGTTTTTGAAGATCAGGATCTGATCGTCGTCAATAAACCATCCGGTGTTCTCGTTCATCCGACGCACAGGGAAAAGAACGGGACGTTGTTGAACGGTCTTTCGTTTCATTTCAACCATGATCCAATGTCAAAAGTGATAAGGCCGGGATTGGTTCATCGGTTGGACAAAGATACGTCCGGGCTAATGGTGGTGGCAAAAAACCTAAAATCACATCGAATACTTGCTCGGCAGTTTCAGCGAAAGCTGGTCGAAAAAAAGTATCTGGCGCTTGTCGAAGGGATCGTGGAATCCGACGAAGGTATTATCGAGGCCCCGATAGGCCGTTTTGCGGAGAAGAAACTTTGGGATGTCAAAGAAGGTGCGAAGCCTTCAATGACA
>JBJMGN010000039.1:0-4197 GCA_045807885.1 Pyrinomonadaceae bacterium
CGAAACTTCCGAGTATTTATTCCCTCGGATCTCTGCGATCAGCGAATGACGAATTGCCCGACGTTCACCCAAAAAGCCGTGGACCAGCCGCATTTCCTTCGCCCAAAGGGCGTACTCCTGTGGTGTATATTCACCGAGATCCATTCGTTCGAGTTTTTGGCTTCTGTTCTTGAAAGTCGGAAACGTCATTGCGTGTATTTGGATAGGACGAGCGCGCTGTTCTTTGATCCAAAGCCAATACAGTTGCACAATACGACGTTTACCTCGGTCTTTCGGGCTACATTTGCGACATAATCCAGGTCGCATTCAGGATCCGGAACGTCAAGATTAATTGTCGGAGGTACTATTCCTGTGGTCAACGCACACATCGCTGCGCCGATACCGGCCGCGCCGCTCGCGCCCTGCGGATGTCCTACCTGAGATTTTGTCGCTGACATAGGGATCGAATAGGCATATTCTCCGAGGGCGGTCTTCAGCGCCGACGTTTCGATCTTGTCGTTAAGAGTAGTCGAAGTTCCATGGAGATTAACATAATCGATATCCTCCGGCGCGATGCATGCATCTTCCAGCGCAATTTTCATCGCCCTTGCAGGTTCGTCTCCCGAATCGTCCAATCTAACCCGATGATACGCGTCGCAAGTCGAGCCGTAGCCGTCGATCTCTGCATAAATCGTTGCGCCGCGTGACGCTGCTGATTCGAGTTCCTCGAGGACATAGACATACGAGCCTTCGCCGAGAACCATCCCGGAACGGTCCTGTGAAAAGGGCCTAGACGCACGCTGAGGTTCGTCATTCCAGCGATTTGTGAGCACCGTCATAAGGTTAAAGCCGGCAAGGATACCCGGCGCCAGGGGGGCATCGACACCGCCGGCGATCATCATATCCTGCCGGCCGCTGGCGATATGTTGCGAGGCGTAGAATATAGCATCCGTGGAACTGGTGCACCCCGTCGAAACTACGTGCGACAGGCCACGAAGGCCAAACGCCATCGATACTTCCGAAGACAAGCCGCCATGAGTTGAGGAGGGAATAATGTATACACTTGCACCATGCCGCGGGCCGACGAACCAGTACTCATAATGTTTTTCCGTGAAAGCGAGTCCGCCACCGCCGGTTCCGATCTCAACGCCAATACGTCGACGAGCTTCGATCGGCAGTTCGCTCGGGTCGAGTTTTGCATCCTGGAATGCCTCCCGAACCGCAGCAAGCAATAACGGAACGGTTCGCGGCACGTGTTTTCTATCTTTAACCTGAAGTTCGGATTCCCAATCGAAATCCGGAACGTCCGCTGCGATCTGGACTGCGGAATCTGAGACATCAAAGCTTGATATTCTACGTACCCCGCTGCGGCCTTCGTGAAGTGAATCCCAAAACGCCTCCCGGCCTATTCCGATCGGGCTCACAAATCCCATCCCGGTAATAACTACTCGGCGCCGGATGGGATCCGGTTTTGACTGTCTCACCATTTGTCTCCTTGATGTGGGCTGAATGATTGCGAATATTACGATGTTTCGCTTATGTGTTGAGCGTAACATAATCGGTGTAAGCGTTCGAGCTAGACCGTGTTTAGCAGCTAACGAATGGTATAATTCACAGACTATGAGAAAGCCCGTTATTGCCGGTAATTGGAAGATGTATAAGCTTTTAGGGGAGGCCGTAGATACTGCGATCGCGCTTAAACCTCTTGTAACGAACGCAAGCCATTGCGATGTGGTTATAGCTCCCGTATTTACGGCGATAAGGACAGTTTCCGACCGGCTGGAGGGCTCCAAAATTGCGATCGCGGCGCAGGACTGTGCAGTTCAGAATGATTTTGGAGCCCACACCGGTGAGGTTGCCCCAGTGATGCTCAAGGATGCAGGCTGCAGCCACGTTATTGTTGGCCACTCTGAGCGTCGACAGTTTTACGGCGAAACCGACGAATCCGTTAACTGGAAAACGATGGCGGTGCTTGCTGCCGGCCTCACGGCCATCGTGTGTGTCGGCGAACAACTCGCAGAAAGGGAAGCGGGAAACGCGAAAGACGTCGTAAGTAAGCAGCTTGAGAGCGGACTATCTGGTTTGACAGCAAATGACCTGGAACGTATCATAATCGCTTACGAGCCTGTCTGGGCGATCGGTACGGGTAAAACCGCCACGCCTGAACAGGCTCAAGAAATGCACGGGTTCATTCGAAATTGTTTGAAAGACGTGCATGGCGAAAAGGCGGCAGAGGGTGTTCGAATATTGTACGGCGGTTCAGTCAAGCCCGACAATATTTCGACGCTCATGTCCCAGCCGGATGTCGACGGTGCTCTTGTAGGCGGTGCAAGTTTGGAAGCAGAAAGCTTTGCAAAGATCGTTAATTATAAGTAGGTTGGCGGGTTAATATTTTGCTATACGTTCTATATTCATTGTTTTTTATTTCGTGCGTCGTTCTTATCGGTTCTGTACTATTACAGCCGGGCAAAACCGATGCGGGGGCGCTTTTCACCAGCAATATTTCTAATTCGGCTTTCGGGCCTCGCGGAACAGCATCGGTCCTGTCAAGAATCACCATCGTTGCGGCGACCGTATTTATGTTCTCGGCTTTGCTGATCTCAATGCCGGCGTTGCAAGGTGGCGTTTCGGTGTTGCAGAGCGTGGGCGAGACACCAGCAGATGCGCCTGCTGAAACGAATGCAAATGTTCCGGCAGGAGACGCAAATGCCGCTCCTGCTTCGGAAGAGAATTCGGCACCGGCACAAAATTCCGACGCGCCTGCGAATGCTCCGTCGAATCAATAGATCTTTTGAAATTAAGCTCAGGTGGCGTAATTGGTAGCCGCGCACGTTTGAGGGGCGTGTGGAGTAATCCGTGCGAGTTCGAGTCTCGCCCTGAGCACCATTTTGAACATGGACAGGTTTATGGCCTGTCTTTTTTATTCGGAGACGAGCATTGTCCCCGTGCCCTCGTCAGTAAATACCTCAGAAAGAATTCCGTTTCTCATGGAACCGCTCAATACATGAGCCGATCGAACGCCCCGTTGCAGAAGGGAGGTCAAACTTTGGAGCTTCGGTATCATCCCACCGGTTGCAGCGCCGTTGGAGATCATTTTCTCCGCGTCCGCGAGTGTTAATTTGTCGATCTTGGTTGATTCGTCTTTTGGATCAGAATATATCCCATTCACATCCGAAAGTAGCAATAGTTTTTCTGCCTTGAGGCTGACAGCGATCTCTGCTGCGACCGTGTCGGCGTTAATGTTGTAGATCTTGCCCTCGTCATCGGCGCCTAACGAAGAGATCACCGGCAAATATCCGCCTTCAAGTAGTAGATTGACGAGATGGACATCGACATCAACGATGTCGCCGACATGGCCGAAATCAACTTCCTCGGTTTCACCCGTCACTTTGTTCATTATTTCCTTTGGCGGGCGTCGAACCGCTTTGATGACCCCGCCGTCGATCCCTGAAAGGCCCACAGCTTCGACTCCGCGATGCCGAAGGGCAGACAAGATCTCTGTATTGATCTTTCCTCGAAAGATCATCTTTGCAATCTCTAAAGTATCGTCATCGGTAACACGACGGCCCTCAATAACTGTTTGAACGACGCCAAGTTTCTTCGCAAGCTCACTCAACTGTTTGCCGCCACCGTGAACTACACACACACGTATGCCTACCTGATAAAGCAAAGCGAGTTCTTCGGCGAGGGATACAAGAATGGATTTATCTTCCGTTACTTTTCCGGAAAACTTAACGACAAACGTCTTACCTTTGAATCGCTGAATGTAAGGCAACGCCTCTCGGAGAAGATCGAGGGTTTCAATGTTCATTTTATCAACTCCGTCATGATCGCTTTTTGAACGTGCAATCGATTCTCCGCTTCGTCGATGACTACCGATCGCTTCGAATCAATGACCGCATCGGTAACGACCACATTCCTTCGCACCGGCAAACAATGCATAAATATTGCGTCGTTGGTTGGCGCCATTTTTTGTTCGTCTACGATCCATTTGTCCCGGTTTTGCGACCGTTCCGAAATATCGGCTTCGACATCCCCATAGAAGTTTTTGCTCCCCCAACTCTTCGCATACACCACCTCAACGCCGTCAAATGCCTCGTCTACATCGTAGGAATGTTCAACAACGCTGCCTCGGTCGATGGCAATACTTTCAATTTCGGAAAGCAGATCTGCATCAAGTTCATAGCCTTTCGGGTAGGCAATTCGCAGATCGTGCCC
>JBJMGN010000040.1:0-6445 GCA_045807885.1 Pyrinomonadaceae bacterium
TTGCTTCCGAGTGCGCCATTCCAAGCGGCAGATAAACACTCGTGAAGTCCGGGTCGACAGCTATTGCTTGCTCATAATTTTCGATTGCCTTGGCATTGTTGTTTTGAGCGTCATAAATCTCGCCCATTTTCAAAAAGGCCGGGCCATTTTTTGGATCGAGCGTTACAGCTTCGTTCAGGAACGACAATCCGGCTTCGCTATTTGAAGTCCCTGCAGTTTCGACACCTTTTGCGGTCAGAGCCTCGCTGAGGCCTGTCTTTGCTTCAGTGTTTTTTGCATTCAATTTCAATGATTCGCGAAAGCTCGTGATTGCCCCCTCAATTTCCCCGCTGGCAAGCTGAGCTTCCCCCTTTGCCGCGAACGTGTTTGACTGCTTTAACCTTGCAACCCGCTCACGAGCGCGAATTCGAGCCAGTTCTGCAGCTCGTGCATGGGCGGCGTCTGCCTTTTTCTTTCTCGCCGAAGCGATCTGCGAGGCAACGCGAGCCCTCCCGGATCCAGCACCGCGAAAACCGCGAGCGGCACCTAATTTCTCTTGAGGTTTTTTACTCGAGCCACGAAAAACAAATACACTCGTGCCGCCAACAAGATCGTCCGACGGAACGATGTCGTTGGCCATTACTGGTGTGGAAAAGATCGGCAAAAGGGAGAAGATCAGGGAATAAACAACTGTACATCTTGCGAAAAACGAATTTCGAAACATATGGAGCCCCCAGGTTCTGAAAACGGATGAAGTTTTCAGATTATACCGCAAGGTGACGGTCACGAAGCAAGGAATTTGCGCAACGAGCTGACTAAAAACCGACAAACACCGGTTCCGTCTGAAGCTCGATATCAAATTTTTCGCCCACCGCGGATTGGATCTCATTTTTCAAAGAGATGATCTCTTTCGCTGACGCGCCGCCTCGATTGATGATCGCGAGCGAGTGGTTTGACGATATCCCCGCATTTCCATGAACGTAACCCTTTGAAAACCCAGCATTTTCTATCAGCCAGGCCGCAGGGATCTTCACCTCCGTATCGTTAAAGCGGAAATGGGGCACGGTCGGTATCATCAGCTTATCCGCGATCTGTGTCAGCACGGTCGCCTGAACGACCGGATTCTTGAAGAAAGAGCCCGCGCTTCGAGAATTCGGGTCGGCACCGTCAATAACCATCGACTTGGCTCCGCGAATCTTCAAGACGGCCTCGCGAACCTCGAAAAGCGTCGGTTCTCGACCGTCAAAATATTCCCTGATGTCTTTGTATGCGACCCTCGCCTTGCCGCGGTGAACCAGATCAAATGCTACGCTCAATACGACATATCGGTCGCGGCTATACGAGTTGAAAATGCTTTTTCGATATTCGAATCCGCAATCTTTATTTGAAAGCTCGACAATCTCGTGCGAACTGCGATCGAAGCATCGCACTGATACGATCGACTCAGAAACTTCCTGCCCATATGCGCCAACATTTTGAACGGGAGTCCCGCCAACAGATCCCGGTATACCACTCAAACATTCGACGCCGGCAAGGTCGTTTTGGACACAGAACGCGACAAATTCGTCCCAATCTTCGCCTGCGGCCGCAATGATGACGTCATTTTGCTCGATTCCTCTTAAAGCGATCTGCAGAACCAACCCGTCAAAACCTTCATCCGAAACCAGAATATTGCTCCCGCCGCCAAGGACGAAAACATTCAAGTTATTGGAATCGGCAAATTCGAATGCATCGACGACATCTCTTTCCGAACGTGCCTGCGCAAAACAACGTGCGGGTCCGCCAACCTTTAGTGTTGTCAAGGGTGCGAGGGGAATGTTTTCGAGAATATCTAAAGACATAAAGATCGGGAGCCCATTATTATGGGACTCCCGAAAACTTCGATCAAAGCAGATCTTTGATCAGCTTCGAACAGCGCCGTTCGTTTCAACCGTCAGGCGGTTTGCAAGGTCGTTGCGACCGAGCGATTTGAGTTTAGCGTGGGCTTTACTCGCCTCACCAACGTTTCCATTTTTGAACTGGGCCTTTGCGAGATTATAGTAAGCGGCGGCGAACTTGTTGTCGCGGTCGATCGCTTTACTGAACTGCCCGATCGCATCCTTAACATTTCCCTCAGTCAGATATGCAATTCCGAGTTCGTTTATCGCAAACACCCATTTTGGCTCTTTCTGAATAACTTGCTTTAGGGTATCGATGGCTGCCTTCGTCTCGCCGAGATCGGTATAAACCATCCCAAGATTGAGAAGCGGGCCTTCCAAATATTTCGGATTGGCGTCTACCGCGCGTTTTAGATTGTCGCGCGCGCGGATCAGTTTTTCCCTGCCCTGTGCGGTTCGTCCTGCGACAATATCTGCCTTCGCCGCGTTATGAAGCGCCCAGCCGAGGTTTGCATAGTCGTTCGGACTGTTATTTATCGCAGCGGCCTTTTCAAGCGACTTCACCGCGGTTTCCCATTTACAACCCTGGCCGAGAGCTGCATTCTTTTCGCACTGTTTTGCGATCGCAAAGGAAACCTTGCTGTACGTTTCTCCAGCTATTTCACGAGTTTCCTTGTTCGTCGCAAAATCTTTCTGCCGCTCGAAGAATAAACCTGCAAGGTTGTAGTTCGATTCCGCTTTGTTGAAATCGCCGATCTGCCTGTAAACGTCGCCGAGATTTGCTGCAACTTCGGCATTGTCGTTTCTTAGCTTTTTCGCTGTTTCGTACGACGCGATCGCATTTTGATAATCATTTAATTCAAAATACGCCGACCCGAGGCCGAACCAAGCCTCGAAATAGTTCGGCTTTAACTTCGTCGCTTGAAGAAAATCCTCGACAGCTGCCTGATTATTGTTCAGACGCGAATTTGACTGTCCTGAACCATAAAATGCCTCAGCGTAATTTGCGTCCACGCGTTTCGAAGTACTGAATGCTGTGACGGCGTCACGGTCTCGGCCTTGATACAGGCGAATCAGTCCGAGGTAGTACTGGGCCTGGGCATCGTTTGCATCCTGGGCGACAGCTTTCGTCAACAGATTATCGGCTTTCTCTATTTTGGCGGTATCGATCGGGCTGGCGCTTATGCCTGACTGGTAATACAAGATTCCAAGGGGAACATAGATCTCAGTAAGTTCCTTGTCGAACTGTAAGGCCTTTTCATAGGTTGCGGACGCCGATTCCAATTCGCCAAGTTCTGTTTGAACTTCGGCCAATCCGAAATATGCAGGTGCGTTCTTATCGTTATAAATGAGCGATTCTTCAAAGAACTTTCGAGCGACGGGGAAATTATCCTTTGCAAGTAGTTCGTTACCCTTAAGTGAAAGGGCCTCGCTCAAACCTGTTTTCGCCACTGCATTGGTCGAGTCAAGATCCAAAGATTCGCGAAATACATCGATCGACTGATCGTAATTGTTTCGATCCATGTAATATTCGCCGACGCCCGCGAACAAGCGCGAAGCCTGTTCCTTAGGCATGTGCGGGATATCCTTTAGCCGGGCATCGGTTGGGCTGACTGCCTCTACACGAGTTCGACGCGGATTGACCTTCGCCAGCGTTGAATATTGACGCGTAACCTTTTTAGCCGTTTCAATGCGGTCTCCGCGCGAACGCACGGTCCTGCCCTGGCTCACGAATTTCTTTGCAACGGCCCTTGAAGCTCCACGAAAAACGAAAACACTCGTGCCCCCGGTAAGATCGCTCACCGGCACGATGTCCTGCGCCGCAACAACACCGGCGCAAACCGTAGCGAGGACCGCAAGCCCGAACATTTTCGGGCGCTTTATTATTCCGATCGAATTTTCCATTGTGAATCTCAACTATTGACTGTTACCTTGCTAGGGCCTTCGAACGCACCCCTACGATGCGTTCAATACGCTAAGACGTTTCCTGTAACAACATTTTGCCGAACACTTGTGCGGGTTCGCAGTCAACGGGTATGTCCGTGCGCCTTAGATTACTCCGAAAACCAGCTATTAACAAGTGGTTTCGGCTTCGCAAAGGCTACAACATTCTTGCCCTTTTTCAGGTTGTTGTATAAATTTAATACTTACCAACGATTCGAGTTCAAAGTTCGTGGTTCAATGTTCAAAATTGAGCCCGTCGCATCGATCACGAACCTTGAACTTTGAACCTTTAACTCACTTCTTAGGAGAACTTGCCGACGATGAAAGCATTTGCCACTGAAAACATCAGAAATCTGGCTGTGATCGGACACGGCGACGCGGGTAAAACCCAACTGGTTTCCTCGCTGTTGCACGTGTCCGGAACTTCACACCGCTGGGGAAAGGTCGACGAAGGTACAACCATTACCGATTACGAAGAAGACTCGATCGAACGAAAAGTATCCCTCAATAACAACTTCGCCCACGCCGAATACAAAGACACCAAGATCAATTTTATCGATACACCCGGATACGCCGCTTTTGTTTCGCACGCCCGTCCGGCATTGCGTGTTGCAGACTGCGCGATGGTCGTCGTTGACGCCGTGCACGGTATCGAGGTGCAAACAGAAAAGACGTGGCAGTATGCGAACGAGTTCCTGTTGCCGCGATTCATGGTGATCAACAAGATAGACAAAGAGCATGCCGATTTCGGACACGCACTCGAAACTGCGACCCATAGCTTTGCGCGGTCGATTGTGCCTTTTACGTTGCCGATCGGAAAGGAAGGAAATTTCAATGGCGTGGTCGATATAGTTCACCAGAAAGCCTACGAATTTGACGAACACGGAAAAGCTAAAGAGATACCGATGCCGGAAGATGGACGCGACGTCTTTGAACGTACACGCGAGCGCCTTATCGAGATCGTCGCCGAATCGGACGACGAGTTGATGGAGAAATATTTTGCCGACGGTACGCTTCCTGAAGAAGATATTTATCCGAACCTTGCGAAAGCGATCGCGAGCAGCAAACTCTGCCCCGTATACGCCGTTTCCAGCACAACACTTGTCGGGCTTCAGATCCTGCTTGACCACATTGTCGAGTTCGCGCCGAACCCTGCGACACATGAGGCGGAATATGGATTTCCGAACCCGGAAATGGATGGCGACCGGATCAGCCGTAAATACAGCAGTGACGAACCATTTTCGGCATATGTTTTCCGAACGATCGCCGATCCGTTTGCAGGCCGCATAAATGTCATGAAAGTCGTCAGCGGCAAGGTCGCTTCCGATGCAACTGTTTACAATTCGTCGCGCGAGGCTGCAGAACGCCTAGGGGCGCTCCACGTGATAAGCGGCAAAACGCTCGACAAAGTAAACGATGCACAAACGGGCGACATTATCGCTGTAGTTAAGTTAAAGGACACGCAAACTGGCGATACGCTTTGCGACAAAGCAAAGCCGATCGTGTTCCCCAAGGTCGAATATCCCGAAGCGGCCATCGCATTCGCTATAGAGCCAAAATCGCGCGCTGACGAAGAAAAGATATCGGCTGCATTGCACAAGATCTTGGAAGAGGACCCTTCACTCCATTTCGATCGCGATGCGCAGACGAAAGAGTTCATTCTTTCCGGATCAGGTCAACTTCACATTGAAACCGTGGTTGCAAAATTACAGAACAGGTATCACGTCGAGGTTGCCCTTCATCCGCCTAAAGTTCCGTACAAGGAAACGATCACGCAGCAGGTCGAGGTACAGGGCCGGCATAAGAAACAGTCGGGCGGTCGCGGACAATTCGGCGACTGCAAATGTGTTTTTGAGCCGTTGCCACCCGGTTCAGGTTTCGAGTGGGTCGATAAGATCTTCGGTGGTGCCGTTCCGCAGAATTTTCGCCCGGCGATCGAAAAAGGCATTATCGAAGCAGCAGCTTCGGGCGCCGTAGCAGGCTATCCGCTTGTCGATTTCAAGGTAACTTTGGTCGATGGCAGCTACCACACGGTCGACTCGGACGAGCATTCATTCAGGGCCGCCGGCCGCAAGGCATTTCGCGCAGCGATGGAAAAAGCACGACCCACTTTGCTTGAGCCGATCATGGACGTCGAGGTTTTCACTCCGCAGGAAGTTTCAGGCGACATTATGGGCGATCTGAATTCCCGCCGTGGTCGTGTCGGCGGAATGGATATGCGCGGAAAGCAGCAGGTGATCAAAGCCAAAGTGCCGTTGTCGGAAATGCTTGACTATCAATCGAAACTCAACTCGGTGACGCAAGCGAGAGGCTCGTATCATATGCAGTTTTCGCATTACGATCCGTTGCCGCATAACTTGGCGCAAAAGGTCATTGATGATGCCGTCGCTGCCGGCCGCGTTCGTGCACACGAAGATGAAGAATAAAATAGTTCCCTTTTGCGTCTATAGATAAGGGGCTTTTGTTTGCAACTAACACAACCGTGGTTGATGGAATGGCATCACAGCTTTTTTAAACCGAAAATCCGGAAAGAGGAATCAATTATGAGATCAATGTTTGTTCGAGGGGCGGCTTTTCTGCTCGTTTTAGCGTTCGTTTGTACACCGGTTTGGGCCACTTGCGGTGGCGGCGGTGGCGGCGGCGGC
>JBJMGN010000041.1:0-4843 GCA_045807885.1 Pyrinomonadaceae bacterium
ATAACTTGTCTCGATCATTTCGTCATCCAGGCGATCGGCTGCGTAACCAGTTGCGGCCATCTGGGCAGCCATCTCAGCCGGCATTTCAACGGTTTCTGCGAAACTGCGATCGTACAGATTGTCTATATCGGTCGTATCGTACCGCGGTGCAGCTGTTTCGGCTGGGGCGGGCTCGAACTCGTGATTTTTTTCTTCCGGTCGCTCCGCCTCTTTCGGCGGGCCGAGCAGTTCCTTAACTTGATCAACTAGTTGCCGAATAGACTGGAACGGCTTTGTGACAAACGCGTCGGCACCGACACGTTCAGCTTCTTCAGGATCAAATGGCTCAAACGAGCCGACCAACAAAATGACCGGCAACAAGACCGTTTCTTCTCTGCTGCGAAGCAGTGAGCAGATCTCATAACCGCTCGGTCCTGGCATGTGCACATCTGCAAGCACGATGTCCGGTCTCGACCCCTCGATCTCGCGAAGCGCGGCATCTCCGTCGCCGGCGACAATAACGTCGATGCCTTCATCGGCAAACGTCAAATTAATGACCCGTTGAATCGTGAGAGAATCGTCTGCCAAAAGAAGTTTCGGTCGTTCCAAGATTGTCGCTCCTTACTCGTTTGATGTTACCCGATTTTACGCCTGAAAACTAACATTTATGACCACACACGGTCAAGGGAAACCGGCTCTAAGACAACCGCTTTTATCATCTGACCTGCGCAAGTTCCGCAGCCAACCCGATGGCAGCCTTCATGCTCGATTCATCAGCAATTCCCTTCCCGGCAATATCAAAAGCCGTACCGTGATCGACAGAAGTGCGTACCAACGGCAGACCCAGCGTAACATTAACGGCAGATCCAAATGAAAGAGCCTTTACCGGGATGGTCGCCTGATCGTGATAATGCGCGATGACTGCATCAAACTCACCCTTAAAGCCGCGTATAAACACAGTATCAGGTGAATATGGACCGGAAACATCGATTCCGAGTTCGATGCATTCTTGGATAGCCGGTTCAATTTCTGTGGTCTCTTCGTTACCGAATTTACCGCCCTCGGAAGCATGTGGATTCAGCCCTGCAACGGCGATCTTCGCATTCTTTTTCAAGAGCGTCGATAATGCCTTATCGGTAAACTTTATCAAACCGATTAGCGCGTCTTTCTTAACATTCCCGATCGCTTCCGACAGCGGCAAATGAGTCGAAAGTAAAACCACACGCAACTTGTCCGCAAAAAAGCTCATTGCGAATATTTCAGTGTTTGTGAGCTTTGCAAGGAATTCGGTATGGCCTGGAAAATCGTAACCACCAGCAGAAAGCGATTCCTTGTTGATTGGTGCAGTACAGATGGCGTCGATCGCGCCCTCGCTCCACAACTCGACCGCCTTTTCAATATACTCGCCCGCTGCTTTACCGGCGTCGGATGAAACCGTTCCCAGCGCGATCTCACTTTGAAGATTGTTTAGGTCGATCACTTCTATGGCGCCCGCAGGCGGCGTCATTGAAGCTAAATAACGAGTGACCTTAATGCTTTTACCAAGCTGCTTTGCGGTCGAATCCAGAACCGAAGCATCGCCGATCACGACGGGCCGAAGTTTCCGATAGAGTGAATCGGTGGAAAGGGCCTTCACGATAACTTCGGGTCCGATGCCTGCCGCATCACCCATAGTGATCCCGATTATTGGTAAACGTTTTTCGATTTCTATCTCAATCATCAAGCGCTCAAAGGCCAATTCGCAGTTTCCATTCTAAGCGATGGAATGCAAATTGGCCTTTTCGAAATTTCTTAATGGTCAATCGGCCTGTCGCCGAATGAAGGTTGGAACGTTGAGGTCCTCCCTTTCGTTTGGAACCGGCAGAGTCGGAAACGAAGGCTGTGCAGGTCCATTAACGGCCGCCTGCGCTTCCGCAACTCGCGGCTGCGGCCTCATCAATTGAGCATGCGTATCAAAACCGGTCGCGATAACCGTAACCATGATCCGGTCGCCAAAATCGTCGCGAATAACATTCCCCCATATAATATCGGCGTTGTCGTCTGATTCGCTTTCGATCATCCCGATCGCGTCTTCGATCTGTGCGAGCGGCATGTTCGCTCCGCCCGTCACATTTATTAACGCAGCCTTCGCTCCCGTAATTGAATTCTCCTCAAGTAATTTGTAATCAAGCGCCTCACGCATAGCTTTCGACGCGGCATCGGGACCATCGCCCATGCCGATTCCCATCAACGCCACACCGCGACCCCTCATAACAGTGGTGACATCGGCGAAATCGAGGTTGATAACACCTGGAGTTGTAATAAGATCGGTAATTCCCTGAACCGCCTGCAACAGGATTTCGTCTGCACGCCGGAACGCGTCCAATAATGTAATGTTCTCTTCGACTTCACGAAGCTTTGAATTTGGGATCGTAATGATCGTATCCACACAGCCGCGAAGTTCGGACAATCCGTTCTCGGCCTGAGCCATCCGCTTTTTACCTTCGACTGTGAAGGGTTTCGTCACCACGGCCACAGTTAAAGCACCGAGCTCGATAGCGAGTGAAGCCACCACCGGGGCGGCACCAGTGCCTGTTCCGCCTCCGAGTCCCGCTGTTACAAAGACCATGTCACTGCCTTCAAGTACGTCAAGTAATTTCTCGTGATCCTCCAGTGCCGCTTCTCGACCCACATTCGGATTCGAACCCGCCCCGAGGCCACGAGTCGATTTGCTTCCGAGCTGGATCTTGATCGGCGCCTTCGAAGCGTTTAACGCCTGTAGGTCGGTATTCGCGACGATGAATTCGACGCCTTTTATTCCGGCATCGATCATACGGTTAACAGCATTGCCGCCTCCGCCGCCGACACCGATCACTTTTATCTTTGCTCCAGTGATCGGAGGTTCGTCGAGAAAGATCTTTATCGGGCTCGTGTTGGTCTGAAAACTATCCATCATTTCTTTACTCCTCTAACGAGGAACGGCTCTAATCGATCGAGTTTTTGGTGAAAAATTCGGAAAAAGAAAAATAACAAGATATTGTGCTATCGGCGAATGAGCATACAACGATTTGTGGCAAAAATCCAGCCGAGAGTTAACTTTTTATTTAAATTTTCCGCGAAAATTTCCGAACCATTCCGCCATCCTTGTTGTTGCCGACCTGCCGCCAGCATTTTGCTCTCGGATCTGCTCACGCATGGACGAGAGCGCTAGCCCACATGAGGTCGCCCATGCGGGCGAACGAACCTGCATTGCAAGCCCACTGAAATACGAACTCTCCGGAACCCCGTGTCGCGTCGGCGCGTCGAAAACCTGTTCGGCTATCTCTATCATTCCGCGAACCATCGATCCTCCGCCGGTGAGCACAACGCCGCTCGGTATCTGCAAATGCGTTCTTGTTGTCTCCTGAGCAATATGCTGTAAAAGCTCGACCGCTCGGGGCTGCATAATATCGCAAAGGATCTCTTTCGAAAGTCCCCGCGTTTCGCTTCGGCCTACCGGAACGATCTCGATCAACTCTTGACGCTCCTCATCCTCTAGAAGAAATCCAGCTACGCATCCGAAATCCTGTTTGATCCTGTTTGCATCCTGAATCGAAACACGCAGGCCTACCGCCAGATCTTTTGTGAAATGCAGGCCGCCGAAGGGAAAGACCGCCGTATGTTGAACCGATCCTCGGCCAAATATCATCAACCCCGTTATTTCAGAACCAATATTTACTAGAGCACATCCATATTCCTTATCATCGTCGGTAAGAGTACTTTCAGCAGCCGCGAGAGGTTCAAGCATCATCCTTTCGACCTGTAGTCCAGCCCGAGTGACCGCCTTCTCGAGATTCTGTCGCCCCGCACTGGGACCAGTAACAACGTGCACAAGCGATTCAAGCCTTGAGCCGCTCATTCCAACCGGTTCTGTAATACCGTCCTGGCCGTCGATTATGAATTCCTGCGGCAGACGACTAAAGATCTCCCAACCGGAGGGCAACTGCATCGCACTCGCCGACTCAATTGCTCTATCAATATCTTCATTCGTTATTTCACGGCCTGCTCCAGCAACCGCAACAACGCCGTTTTTGTTGTCGCCTCTAAAATGTTCGCCGGAAAGATTAACTACCGCGGAACCGATCTCCAGGCCGCTCATTTTTTCAGCTTCGCCGACCGCCTTTCTGATCGAATCAGAGACCGACTCGGCCCCGGTAACGATCCCGCGACGCAGACCGCGCGAATCCACCTCGCCGATCCCGGCGATCTTTAGCTTCTCGCCCTCCGACTCGCCGATCACGCAACGCACTTTGCTGGTGCCGACGTCTAGGCCGATAGCATGGATTTCACGACTCATAGTTCAATTCTGCTTTCGAGGGGCCAGCACCATATTGTTCCCGATAAGGTTTACCGCCTCGAAAATTTCTCCTTTGCCGACAATTGCTTTGACCCCCCTCATTAAATTTTCACCAAAATTTTCACGGCCGACCGAAATCGCAACTCTGTTGCCTGAGTCCTCGATGATCGCCCGTGGCTCGCGCAGATCGGTAAGATTTACTGCTTCTACCTTTGAGAGAACATTTGCAGTACGCCACTCAGCGAGCATTTTTTGATAGGTCTTTACGCGCTCAATATTGTCTTTCCACGCACGCTCGGTTTTCGCTTCGTCCCAGCCGGTCATCGCAAAGGGCAGGCTTTCCTCTTTGCCATCAACTTGCGACAAAATTTCACCCTCTGCGTCCACTAGGTATTCGTGTCCGCTGCGGTTCACGATCGCCTGCGGCCGTCGTTCGGTCACTTGGACTCGAACTGCGCCGGGCAGCACACGCGTCACCGACGCCGACTTTATAAACGGCAATTTTTCGAGTTTTGCTTTCAAATCCAGAAGGTCAGCACGCCAGACCCC
>JBJMGN010000042.1:0-5362 GCA_045807885.1 Pyrinomonadaceae bacterium
AACATTCCTAATGCGCTCGGCATTTCGTCTGACTCGCCCGACATCGAGCAGTAACGAAGGTGTCTTAATTTCGTCGATTTGCACGTTCAAGTTTTGGCCTCTTTTTTCTTTTCTTTGGTTTTGCGAAAGCTACTTTTCAAATCAAAGCCGTGTTGTTCGATGCGGTGCTTGTCTTCGACCACTGCAATCTCTTTCTGTTCGACGAGTATATTTGCGAGGTAGATGGAGATTTCCTGGAACGCCATTACCGAATCCTTTATCCGCTCGAAACCAAGATCTTTCAGTCGGGGATTCAATACACCATTGGGGGACTGCTCATAAAACCGCATCATCCATACTGGGCATTTAAATTCCAGAAAAATCTCACTACCCTCTGATTGCCAATCGAGGAAGAATTGTTTGAGTTTGATTTCGTCTTGAGTGCCAAAGTAACCAATGTCATCGCTGTACCCGCACCACTCGTTTTCCTTCTCCTTGTATTCCGCAAAGCTGAAGGCAAAGAATTCCTCAACAATCTTCCCGTCATACTCATCCTCCCAGTCGTAAATCCGTTTTTTATCGAACCGACTAAGCTGTATGAATGGGAAAAATATGCCGCAGAAACCGAGGATCCCGGACCGGCGATGAAGCGGACGGTCAGTTTGCGATTTCAATTTGATGTCAACACTTTTCGTAAAGCGCGCGTAGTACACGCGTTCATCTATGCCGTAGCCAACGGCATTATCGTAGTAGTCATGGAAATCACTGTGCAGTCTCATCCGAAGTGATCAGATCAACTTCTTCGCCTTTCTGACCACATTCTCAACCGTAAATCCGTAATCGCGAAACACATCTTCAGCGGGAGCCGAGGCGCCGAATTTATCCACTGTCAGCGTGTCGCCGTGGTCGCCGGTGTATTTTGCCCAGCCGAGGGAAACGCCGGCTTCGATGGCTAGGCGGGGTTTTACGTTTGATGGGAGGACGGATTCGCGATACTTGGCGGATTGCGCGTCGAAGAATTCCCAGCAGGGCATTGAGACAACGCGGGTTGGTGTACCCGCTTTCTGCAGTTTTTCGCGAGCTTCGAGAGCGAGGCCGACCTCGGAGCCGGTCGCAATAAGGATAAGTTTGGGCTTTGCGGCTTTGCCGGCTTTTGATTCGGCTTCGGCCAAAATGTAGCCGCCTTTATGAAGTCCGTTTGCGTTGGCGAACTTTTTCCTGTCGATCAACGCGACCTTTTGTCGTGATAGTGCAAATGCGGTCGGTGCGTTCCCGCGATTTAGAGCCGCACGCCAGGCTTCGCGGACCTCGAAGGCGTCGCATGGACGGATCAGCGCGAGATTCGGGATTGCGCGGAGAGCTGCGAGATGCTCGACCGATTGGTGCGTCGGGCCGTCTTCTCCGAGGCCAATCGAATCGTGAGTGAAGACGTAAATAACCTGAATGTGCGAGAGCGCAGCCAGGCGGATCGCCGGCCGCATATAGTCGCTAAATGTTTGAAACGTCCCGCCGAACGGGATGACGCTGCCGTATAGGGCCATGCCGTTCATTGTCGAACCCATTGCGTGCTCGCGTATGCCGAAATGAATGTTGCGGTTAGCGTATCGGCCAGCTTCGAAATTCGCGGACGACTTTATGTATGTATTGTTCGAAGGCGTAAGGTCGCCGGATCCGCCGATCAGCTGCGGGATCGTGTCGGCGATCGCGTTGATCACATCGCCGCTGTACGCTCGGGTCGCCTTTGCTTCTATTTCGTTAAACTTCGGAAGCGAGTCTTCCCAGCCTTCGGGCAGCTTGCCGGATCTAGTCTCGCGGAGTGTTTTGCCGAGCTCTGGGAACGCCTTCGAATATTCCTTAACCGAAGCTTCCCATTCCTTTTCAAGTTTCGAGCCGGTTTTCAATGCGGTTCGGAAATGTGCGAGCGCTTCTTTCGGGATAAAGAAATCTTTATTTTCCGGCCAGCCGAGGTTGCGTTTTGTTTCTTTAACCGCGTCCGCGCCCGGCGCGTCTGAATGAGCTTTGTTCGTACCTTGTTTGGGCATTCCGAACCCGATGATCGTCTTGATTCGGATCAGCTTGGGTTTGCCGGTCGAAGTCTGCGCATTGCGGATCGCATTTTCGATCGCAAGCAAATCATTGCCATCTTCAACCTCTGTAACTTCCCAGCCTGCGGCTTCAAAACGCTTTGTAACATCCTCGGAAAATGCGAGCGATGTGGGACCGTCGATCGTCACCTGATTGTCGTCGTAAAGGTAGATGAGATTGTCGAGCTCGAGATGTCCGGCCAGTGATGCGGATTCGTAAGACACGCCCTCCATCAGATCGCCATCCGAGCAAATGCAATAAATGAAATGGTCGATGACCTTATGGTCCGGGCGATTGAACATCGCCTGCAGATGCTTTTGCGCAATGCCCATCCCGACACCGTTTGCAAAACCCTGGCCGAGCGGCCCGGTCGTGATCTCGACACCGGGCGTCAAAATGTTTTCCGGATGCCCGGGCGTTTTTGAATGAAGCTGGCGAAAGTTTTTCAGCTCATCGAGCGCGAGGTCGTAGCCCGTCAAATGCAGTAGGGAATAGAGCAGCATCGAGCCGTGTCCCGCCGAAAGAAGGAAGCGGTCCCGGTTGAACCACTTCGGATTCTTCGGGTTGTGCCGCAGGAACTTTGTCCAAAGTACATAGGCAGCCGGAGCCATACCGAGGGGCAAACCGGGATGCCCGGAGTTTGCCTTCTGCACCGCATCCAGCGAAAGCGTGCGGATCGTGTTTATGCAAAGCGTATCGAGGTCGGTGGTCGGTTTCATTTGCGTCGCTGTGCTCATATATTTGCGGCTATTAGTATTTCGTAAGCAGAAATGTGCCTTTTACGGGCTTTTTTGTAGATCTCATGGCGTTTCGGATGAAATGCAAGCCTTGATTTTTCATTCGAAAAGCTGTCGATGGACTCTATTTTGCCAAGACTTTCGAGTGCAAGCAAAACCGCGCCTCGCAAAGATGCTTCCGGCTCGTTTGAAACGAGAAGATCGCGTCCGAGAACATCTGCGACGATCTGTGTCCAGACGGGCGAGGCATCGATCGCTCCGCCCGAGACGACGATCTCATCGATGCGGCTGACCTTTTCTAATTGATCAAGAATTTCGGCAAAACGGAATGCAACCGACTCCATTGCTGCCTGCAGAATGTCGATAGCGTCATGCGAAGGGTTGAGGCCGAGTATCGAACCCGTCGCATTTTCGTGATAACCGGTGCTTCGTTCGCCGAAGAAAAAAGGTGTTACGGTCAGCCCATGGGCATCGGCACCGCGTCGAGACATTTCTTCCGCGATTTCTTCGTCGGCGAGATCAACCTGCAGATCTTTTTTCAGCAAAGCATACAGTCCGCCGCCATCACTCAAGGCACCGCCGACGATCACACGCTTTTGATCTACACGGTAACACCATAGGCCATCGGGTAGCTGCTCCGGTGGATCGCCTTCGAAAGCGACCCGCATCGCACCCGAAGTGCCGACCATCAACGCCGCTTTGTTTCTCGCAATGCAACGCGAACCGATATTGTTTGCAGCCCCGTCGCCGATGGACGGCAGCCATTTCGCATCTTTCAAAAGCGGCCACCGATCATGAAACTTAGGAGTTAACGCGAAACCCTCGCGTCCGCCGTGAATCAAAGGCAAGGAATTCACCTTCAACCGCAAATGATAAAGAAGCTCGCCATCCCACGCTTGTTTCCGTTGATCGAAAAGCCCGGTCGCGGATGCCATCGAAATGCTCGTGAAATCACCGCCGCACAACCGCGATTGAAGATAGTCGCCCACCGACAGCCATTGCGCCGTCCGCTTCCAAACTGCGGGATGTTGATCTCTGATCCAGAGCAGCTTCGCGGGCCAGAAACTCGAATGAAAACGAGCGCCCGTCCGATTATGGATCCTCGCTTCATCCAAACTGCTTCTAAGTTCGCCGGTCAATTTTCCGCTTCGTGTGTCGGCCCATGTCAGAACATTCGTCGTCGGATGGCGGGCAGCATCCACACCCAATAAGCTGTGCCAGATGGTGCATGAAGCGATGTGGGTGATCCCGCTGTCGATTCCAGATGCGGTTTTTAAGACTTGATCGATGATATCGATGATCCGGCCCAGCGCTTCGTCCGCGTCAAACTCGACAGCACTTAGTAGCGGCCGTTCGTTTTTTACGAACGATTCCTCCAGCATTTGGCCGGACAGGTCGAACAACGCCCCGCGGACGCTGGATGAGCCGATATCGAGTCCGAGAATGAGTTCGTTTTTCACGCGCCGGTGCAAAAAAAGCTAATAGCCGAAGACGAGCGACTATCAGCCACATTTAGAGTAATTTCAATTTTTACTTTTCAGTTTTCAGCTTTTCCGGAGCATTGGTACCGATCCCGACGATCTTTTTGAACCACCAGCGGAGGCCGACGAACAGGAAACGATAATCTTTGAAGAACTCCGGCGGCTTGCCTTCGAAATAGTGACCGATGAATTGAAGGACCCACCCGATGATGAATAGTCCGACGGCGAACATCCAAAGTCCGCTGAAGAAAAAGCAAAACGGCACGATCAGGATTGAAAGTGCGATCATCGGAATGCCGATGCTGTGCGTAAGCCGGTTAATTGGATGCTCGTGTCCGTGCGCGTATTCCTCGATCCATTCGTCCCAAGATCTTCCGCCCATCATATGCTTTTCTCCGGAGCAATTTTGCCGTTGATTCTACACTAGCGCTGATCAGCGGCGAAATGTTTTTACGATTAGGCCATCGCCGATCTCGCGCGACTCGACTTCGTTGAAGCCCTCAAGGAAACCGCTCGGCATAAAGACATCGGCGTCGTCGACCGTGATCGGCACCTCAGTCACGATCCACGCGTCGATCTTTTCGGCAAATTCGACATACGTCTTCGCACCGCCGATCACAAAAAGATCGCAGTTGAGATACTTCGCTAGATCGAGCGCTTCTCTTTCGCTTCGCAAAAATATCAGATCCTCGGCTGTATCGATCTGCGCCGAACGGCTCAATACCAGATTCAAGCGTCTAGGGAGGGGCTTCCCGATCGCTCGATATGTGTTCGAGCCCATCACCAGAGCGCCGCCCATCGTCGTCGATTTGAAATGCTTCAGGTCGGAGGAATAATGCCACGGCAGCTTGCCGTCTTTTCCGATTGCGTAATTCTTTGCAATGGCTACGATGCCGATGATTGCCATACGAAAACTATTGATTTTTCATTACTCACTATCAACTGAAGAAAACAGTTTTACCCTTGTAAACCGCGATTTCCGAACCCGCTGCTAGTAAAAGCGAATGCGGCTTTTTGTAGTTCAAAAACTCGAATTCCTTGCCATATGTTTTCCCGAAATCGACGTCGATTTGCGCGTTG
>JBJMGN010000043.1:0-2629 GCA_045807885.1 Pyrinomonadaceae bacterium
GCCGCTGCTCTCCGCCGCCGACATCGCGTTCGGCAACATGGAAGGGCCGATCACCGACACCGGCATTTCAGAAAAGTGCAAGCCGCCGACTCCAGCCGTCGTTCCGACCCCGACACCATTACCTTCCGCGACGCCGAAAAAGCCCGAGCCAGTCCGCTGCTATGCCTTTCGAATGCCGACGCGATACGCGAAGCATTTGAAGGCGGCGGGTTTCGACATACTCAGCATCGCTAACAACCACGCGAGCGACTTCGGCGAATCCGGTCGCGCTTCGACGCGTCGGACGCTTGAAGCCCTCGGAATTAAGCACGCCGGCAGCAATCGGTCTAATTTCACCACCGCTTATCTGGACGTGAAAGGTAAAAAGGTCGCATTTGTCGGCTTTGCCCATAATGCCATTCAACCGAACGTGAACGATCTCGCCGCAGCTCGGCAGCTTGTTTCAGCCGCATCAAAAAAAGCGGATATCGTGGTCGTGTCGTTTCACGGCGGTGCTGAAGGAGCGGCCTTTGAGAATGTGCCGAACCATACCGAGCTTTTCCTCGGTGAAGAGCGCGGGAATCTCCCGCTCTTTGCGCGTACTGTGATCGATGCGGGCGCCGACCTCGTGCTTGGCCACGGCCCGCATGTGCTTCGTGGGATGGAAATTTACAAGGACCGTCTGATCGCATACAGCCTCGGCAATTTTGCGACCTATGGCTGGTTTTCGCTCCGGGACGCAACTGCACTTTCAATGGTGCTTGAGGTGAGTCTGGCTCAGGATGGCCGATTCGAATCCGGTCGCATCTTCGCGGCGCGTCAAGAAGGCCGAGGAGGTCCGATTCTCGATCCAACAGGTGAAGCGATAAAAAAGGTCCGAACGCTATCGCAGACGGACTTCCCCACAACCGCTCCGCAAATATCGGACGACGGAGCGATAACGCCATCAAGGTAACGGATTCCAACTCAGGCTCACACTTATTCCCGGCTGATAATAGTTGGCGACATGAGGGCGCATTCAGCTAATAGAACGAAAACGCCTTGCAATTTCGGCGTTCGTTAGTTTTAATAATTCTTACCCCCAAAAGTTTTTTGAGTTGCGCACGCCTCTCGTTTTAGAGCGAAGGGTGATGTGTCTTCACTTTGCGACTTTGGGGAGAAAAAAGCACTAATCGAAAAAGGGGTAGTATATGAATACAGTAGAAAAATCTATCGTCGTGAACGTGCCCGTGAGCACGGCATATAACCAGTGGACGCAGTTCGAAGAATTTCCGGAGTTCATGGAAGGCGTCGAAGAAGTCAGACAAGAGGGTGATACCCGGCTTTTCTGGCGTGCTAATATTGGCGGCAAGGACGTTGAGTGGGAAGCCGAGATCGTTGAGCAAGAACCGGATGAGCTGATCTCGTGGCGAAGCACCACTGGAGCGTTTAATGCCGGCACCGTCCGTTTCGAACCGGCCGGCACAGGTGCGACCGAGGTCTTTCTCCGCTTAGAGTACGAACCGGAAGGATTTTTTGAAAGCGTCGGCACCGCGCTCGGGGTTGTAGACAGCCGCGTCGAGGGCGATCTTGACAGATTCAAGGAGTTCATCGAGGACCGCGGCGGCGAGACCGGTGCTTGGCGCGGCGAGGTTCACGGCGGAGCAAGGGCTCGAGGAAACTCGTAAGCTATAAAATATGGTTGTTGATATCATGGGGCCTCGCATTCGCGGGGCCTCTTACATTTGTTTCGCGAAAGTGCGGTCTTGATCTCAAATAGTGGGAAAATGCTATGGTTTGGGACGTTCTTTGCTAGGATCGGATATTCTTCCACGCGGAAATTAGCTTGAAGAGCATTTCCACCTCTTTCGCGCACAAAGGGCCGTTTGAAGAGCCACCGCACGAGACGCTTTTCGAGACTGAATCGATATTGGCGTTGGCAGGATAAATCTTAATTTCGCGATGAACGCGTCTGCCGTAGAAGTCGCCGTTGCCTGATACGCCGACATAGGTCAAAGAGTTACCGTCGGCAATTCGCAAAATGCTTTCGATCTGTTGCCGTGCGATGCTGAAGTTCAAATCGACACGTATTTTGCTTTCGAAAACGACAGCGTCGCGATCGAGACGTAGAGTCGCAAACACAAGGTCTGAACCGAGTTGGACGTTTATCGGAAAAGACACGGTTTCGCCACCCTTGATCGCCTTTAGCAAGTACGTGATTGAAGCCAAGTTTCCACGCTGATACTCGATCATTCCGAAAAGCAGGTTTGCCCTTGCATGTGAATTGTTTTGAAGCAAAACGTCATTTAAAAGATCTGCCGCAGTCTTTAGATCACCTTTTGCGGCAAATTCATTTGCCTGTGCCAGAACCATATCGATACGTAAAGGCTCCAAAACGACGAAAATATTTTGTTCTTTGCCGGGAATCGTAAGATCGGCGGTAACGGTTTGAGAAAGATAGCCCCGGCGTTTTAATCCAATGCGATACTTCCCCGGTTTTATTAAGTATCTCTTCAGCGGCCTCGTAAAGCGGCCTTCGTTTTCGATCGCGATCTCGGCGTCCGGGACATTCGTTTTGAATGTCAGAACAGCCATCTGGGGCCGCACGTTCATGACGATCTTTCGACGAGACCCGGCACTAAGTTCAACGCTGCGGACCTCATCGAAAAAT
>JBJMGN010000044.1:0-9337 GCA_045807885.1 Pyrinomonadaceae bacterium
ACTACGGAGGACCGCACAAAGCGGCCCTCCTTAATTTTATCTAGGGCAGGAACGTCGTGGCTTGCAGGTTTTGGCCGTCGGTGGTGATCGTGATAGTGCCGCGTTCGCCTGTTGTCATTACGGAGGCACCTGCGGCTTTCCAGCGTTCTACGACCTCTTTGTGAGGATGGCCGAAGAGCGAGTGCCTGCCGACCGAAATGACCGCGATCGACGGCTTTGCCGCATTAACGAATTCCTCAGTAGAGGACGAGCGGCTGCCGTGATGCGGAACCTTTATAACATTGGCATGAAGGTCCGCGTCTGAACCAAGCAGCAGGGCCTCACCCTGTCGTTCGATGTCGCCAGTGAATAGAAAAGACTTGTCGCCAAACGTCATTCGCACGACCACCGAATCGTTGTTCACGGACACCGGCAACTGACCCGATGGGTTCAGAAACTCGATCTGCACACCCCCTATATTCATTGCATCACCCGCAAGGATCAATGTGCGCGGCACGCCAAATCTTTCAAGGTCCTCGAGCAGCGGCTTTAACTCAGGATCGTCATCGATCCGTCCGAAGTACGCAGCGGAAACCGAGAAATTTCGCGTGATGTCGCTCAAGCCCTGAATGTGGTCGGCATCGGCATGCGTCGCAACGATCATGTCGACGTGCGAGACGCCTTTTTCCCAGAGAAACTCTGAGACCACAGCTTCGCCGATCCTCGGCACATCCGGCTCAAAGCCCTCACCGTCAACTTCGATGTTTCTATAGCTGAGCCGGCCTCCAGCATCGATCAGCATCGTCTTACCGTTTGGAAACCCAATGAACGCCGCATCGCCTTGCCCGACATCGAGGAATTCGACATGCAGTCGTCCGTCTGCCGCCGGAGCACTAAACGGATGAAGGAGAATGACGCCGGCCATGAGCGAGACAGCTGTAATGGCGCCGATTTTGAGACGTCGGAGTGCAACACTCGTTTTGGACTTGCCGATCGCAAACGGATCCCAATGCAATATCAAAAACGCCATCGCCACGACTGGAAAAAAGTATACGAGATAGACCACTTTCAAATTTCCAGAGTAGATCGGGATACGCGAACTGAAGTTAAATAACGTTCCGAGCGATGCCGGTAAGGTTACGATCAGCCAATTGCAAAACTCGGTCAGCACTATAAACGGAAACGCCAATGCCCCGCTCAGCATGGAAAGTGCGGCAGCGATTAGGCCACAAATGCTTTCGGCCGCTAGGACGCTTCCGACCCAAAGATTTAACGCGATCGAGGTCAGCGGAAAGCGATGAAAGTAATAGACCAGCAGCGGAAGCATGCAGAGCTGCACCGCTGCCGAAATGATCACGCCTTCGAAAATGAAGATCGCGGTACGCTGCAGACCGACGCTGTCCAGGCGTTTCAGAAAAGGCGACTTAAATATCTCTGCCGACCAGATCTGCCTGCCACGTTCGATCTCCCATGCGGCGTCTCGCCAATAAACGGTCTCGCAGAATCGTCGAAGCCCGTCCGAAACATTCGGCGGAAACGGCTGTTCTGCTGTCGGCATCCATGTGCCGATCGCCTTCAATTTCGTTACCAATGGCAAGCCGATGGCGACTATCGCTGCAACGCTCACGAACGTCAACTGAAACGACGGATCGAACAGGTCACTCGGACGCCATGCAAGCAGCACCAACGCACACGCCCCGAGTGCATTCAGAGGACTCGTCAAACGGAATTCCGCATAACCGATCATCAGGATCGTGAACATCACGCAGGCACGCATCACCGGCGGTTCGGCTCCGACGGCAATTCCGTAAAACCACAGCAGCGAGACCGCAGCAACCGCTTGTGTCCATCTTCGTTTCGTAAAGATTCGGACGAACAGCAGGATCATGCCGCCAATAAATGTGATGTGCAATCCGGAGATAACGAGAACGTGGAATGTACCGCCTTCGCGGAAAACGTCAGCCGTCCGTTTGTCCAGAAAGTATTTGTCCCCGAGCATCGAGGCGATAAGCACGCCCGCAGTTTGTGCCGAGTACATCTTGCGAAATTTCTGTATTAAGCCCGCACGTAATCCTGAGACGAACCCGATCGGTGAAAAAGGGCCGTCGCTGACGTTCTCGATAAGCAGCGGACTTTTCAAGCTGGCAGTCGCATCAATCCTCTGCCTGTCAAGCAAGAGCCTACGTGAGTAGACGCCGGGATTCAGATATCGATCTTCGCGTTCCAGCCGGCAAGCGATGACTACCAGAGTCCCGTGATCGAGCCTAAGCCCATCGAAGTCCGCCTTCGCCTCATCATTCGCAAGCGGCACAAAGATTCGAACGCGTCCAGTAGCCGGCCTATCGGTTCCCTTTACCGAAATACTCAAAGTATCGAGCGTTATGAAATATCCATCGGGTGCTGGTTCAGGAACGCCGATGATCGAGCCTTTGACCTCGACCGGATCGCCCGAGGTCACATGCCCTTCATCGTATAATCTGCGAATTCGGTCTTGAGAAACGCTCTCACGTTCAAGCTGAGAACAAAGGCTCCCTAGTACAAAGAATGCCCCCAATGCGAGCACGACTCCGGCCTTACGACTGCGAAAAACGAACGCAGCGGCTGAAAGCAATAAGGTGAATACCAATGTCGGCCAAAAAGAGATCTCGACAAGGCTTTCGATAGCAATCCCTAGGCAAAAGCAGAATGCGATCGGCAATAGAGGCGCAATTGTTGGGCTTTTTGTTTGGGGAGTCAGGGCCATCCGTTCAATCGACACGCACCAGATGTCTTATGTCGCGAAACCGTGCATCACTCACGCCGTTCACCAGCAGAAGTTGTTCCGCACGTCGAAACGGCCCGAACCTTTCGCGAAATTCGATAATGTCGGCTGCAAGCTTTTCACCGATATGCGGAATGCGTTGCAGTTCGGACGCCTCAGCGGTGTTGATGTTGATCGCATCCTGGTTGACCTCGACGGGCACCGCTGAATGCTGCTGAATGCTCGAGTTCACACTCGTGCACGATATCAACGCCATAGCGATGATCACGCTCCCCACAGCAAGAGATCTTCGGATCAAGTGCGAACTCGACAAAAAACTCATTCGGGCAAATTAAGGCATTTAACGATGATTTTGCAAATCGTCCGGCCGCTGTCCACCGGCTGTCTTTACGTTTGATGCCTTCACATACGTGACACCAGCTACTGACATCTATCACCTAATCTAAACACCCTAAACATCCAAACAGCTCTATACACTTACAACTGTCTAATAAAAAGCTCCTCTCCTAACAAAGGAGGGGAGCGTGAAAACTAAAACAATGCAGTTTTCGTTTACGCGTAAGTGGGAAATTCAACGTCGCGGACGCCGATAATGGTCGGGTCGTGGACCTTGGCATATCCGCAGCAAAGGAGCGTGCCTTCGGCTGCGTGCGTGTCGGTCGGGGCTCCGTTAACATGGCCCATTTCGTGGACGATCGTTCCGCCGACGCTCCAAACACCCCATCGGAACGCGTATTCGCAAACGGTGATCTCTTTACCCCCGACTACGTTCGTAAAGCCATAATTGGAGTTGTCAGGGCAATAGCTGATCCAGACAGTGTCGTCGTTGAATATATCGTCGAACGATCTTCCCTTAGGCAGTTTGGTAAAGCATTTGTTGCACGGTTTCGATCCCTCTACGTTCTTCATCATCTCCAACGCCTTTTGCAGCATCTTTAGCTGTTTGTCCAATTTGTTGTCGTAAGACAGCCATTCTGCGACGCCATTCTTCACCGGCCCGGTGTGCCCGGCTCCAGCAGTATTGATCTTCATACAAGTCCCCCTATTCGATTTAATACAGGCCGAAAATAAATTTATGGGAGCTGAAAAAAACGGTGGAAGAATAATACTCCGAGCGGTGCCAAACTTCAAACATTTTCAGCCAAACATCTAAACAGCTTCTAACACCTATAACTGTTTGATTAAAAATTAGTTTCGGATGTAGAGGCGGTCGGCGTTCCACATTGAGAACGGCAGAATGCTCGAAGGGGCGTAGTTACCGACACGTTGGTTGACGCCGGTGATCACGTGACGCGAGACGATGGGTACGAGCGGCATCTCGTCGGCCATGATCGCCTGAATCTCATCGAACGCCTTTTTACGTGCGGCCAGGTCCGTTTCCTGTGCCTGTCGTGCGAACAGCTCGTCGATCTTCGCTTCCCATTCGGAGGCGGGCTTTGCCTGCTTCGGATGCCACTGGTGAACGTCGGCACTGCTCAGCAAAAGGTTTGAGAATGACGATGGGTCTAACGCAGTAACGCTAATGCCATGCAGCACGGCATCGTAATCGAACGAGGCCGTCCACCTTTCGGTCAGCTGCGCCGACTCGATCGGGGCAATCTGCACCGCCATACCAAGGTCTGCGAGGTCTTCCTGAATGACGGCAGCCATCAGCTTTCGCGGTTCGTTCTCGGCATTGACGATTATGGTGAACTCGACGCGGTTTCCTTCCGAATCGAACAAAGCGGGCTGGCCATCGACCGTCTTCTCGGTAAAACCGGCTTCGGTAAGGAGGTCTTCGGCACGATCTTCGCTGTATTCGATCCTGGGAAGGCTGCTGCTCAGCCAAGGTTTATCACCGGCCGGGACGAAGCCGCTAAGCGGCGTTGCGAGGTCCTGAAATGTTGATGACGCGATCGAATCGCGGTCAACCGCATGAGCGACCGCCTGACGAAACCGTTTGTCGTTGAACCAACGAAATTTAGGCGTGTTTTCGAGCGATTCACCCGTTTTCTTCGCTGAGTTCAGGTTGAACCAGAGATGATCCGTATTTAGACCGGGGCCGGAATCGTATGCCTTTGTCGCACCATTCACCTGTTTTAGCGATGCGAAGTCCGTAGTGCGGATGCGATCGGCAATGTCGAGATTTCCCTGCCCCAGCCTTGCAGCGGTGTTGTTCGCGTCGGTGATCACCTCGAGCACGATATGGTCGAGATACGGCAGCTGAACGCCTTCAGAATCTTTTTTCCAGTAATTTGGATTGCGTTTAAGGGTTACGCGTTCTCCGGGCTGGACGGATTCGACCATGAACGCACCGCTCGTGACAACGGAATTTGGATCTGCCGTTACCTTCCATGACTCAGCGAGCGTGCCTGCGTTGAAATCATTTTCAAGCACATGTTTAGGAATGATGGCGAAATTTTCAAGATAGTTTTCGACTGACGCGACCTTCTCGGGAAAGATGAGCTGCATCTTTCGCGGGTCGATCACTTTCGCCTCGATCTGCTTGTTATTCACCAGAAGCGAATCGCGAAATACCGGAGATTTCGTCCGCTCATCATAAGCCGCAGCCAAAGTGAACGCGACATCGGCAGTCGTCAACGGCTGTCCGTCGGAGAATTTTAGGCCTTCCCTCAGAATGACATCGACGGTGCGGCCATCGGGGGTCGGCGTGTACGATTCGGCAAGTGAAGGTACGTATTTCTGCGTGCTGTGATCGAGAACCACGAGGCGGTCGTTCATTAAATAAAGCGTCGCCAGCACGGTAGGCTCATCACGTGCCATCAGGTAGTTCAGCGTATTCACCGGTGACGTGATCCGGTAGGAAAGCGAACCCCCGCGAGTGCCCGTAGTTTGGGTGCCTGAGCTACTCGCATTCGTATTTCCGGTTTGCGGTGCGGTGCATGCGGAAACGAATGAAAGAATGAAGAGGACGAGGAAATTGACCGGCTTGGTAAAGGACTGACGCATATTCAAATTTAGCTTTGCGAGGTGGGCGGAGGACGATATGGAGTGTATGCGGTTTTTCATTGCAAATCAATACACAATGTTGAAGAATAACCGTGAATCGGTTTGCCCGAGTTCGCCCCTCATTCAGCGTGATCTCTTTTGTTATCAGAAAGCTCGTTCAGGGCATTTTTATGCTCGCGGCGGTTTCCGCGATCTCGTTTGCGTTGCTGGCGAATGCCGGTGGCGACGCGTTTACTGCACTGCGTGATAATCCGCAGGTCTCGGACGCGACGATCGAGCGTTTGAGGGAAACTTACGGGCTGGATAAGCCAGTCACGATCCGATACTTCAAGTGGGTCACGTCATTTATTGCAGGCGATATGGGCGAGTCTATCCATTTCCGAGTTCCGGTCGGCGGACTAGTGCTTTCAAAGCTTTTTTATACGGCATTGCTTGGAGCTGCCTCATTGCTCATCGCCTGGAGCGTTGCATTGCTGCTGAGTTATTTGAACGCACTTTATAAGAATCGATGGCTTTCACGGTTTATTGAATTGGTTGTACTTCTTACAGCTTCGATGCCGAGGATCGCACTCTCGCTTTTCGCATTGGCTTTCTTCGTGTGGTCGTCGTGGAGCACTTTTGCCGTTCAGACTGGCTCGGCCACTTCCTTTGCGATCAGCTCTCTTGTTTTGGCGGTTCCGCTGATCGCCCTTTTCCTTGCACAGTCGAACAGCGAATTGACAGCGGCAATGAACGAAGATTTCGTGAAGCATGCTCGTGCGAAAGGCTTGAGCGAATCGAAAGTCATACTGAGACACGCTTCGCGAGCCGCATTGAACCCGTTGCTCACCATATTCGGCTTATCGCTCGGCGGCATCATCGGCGGGACCGTGATCGTGGAGACGATCCTCGGTTGGCAGGGCCTGGGTGCGTTGACGGTAACGGCCATTCGTGTTCGTGACGTGCCGCTTGTAATGGGAATAGTCGTCGTGACCACTGTTGCGGTTTGGCTCGGCAACGCCTTTGCGGAGGTTTTGCAGATGCTGAATGACCCGAGGCTGAGACAGGAAGTTACATGATGGGTCTCTAATGGATCAACCTGCAAAAAAAAAGTGAGGGCATATCGACGGCATTCAAGGCCCTCATGGCCATTATTGTTATTGGCATTGTAATTTTCGGCGATGCTGTTGCTCCTTACGGTTACGAAAAGCAGGTTCGCAATGAGCCAAATGCTCCGGCATCTACGATCCGATTTCGGGATGGGGAAGGAGACTTTCACCTTCGGCCGTTCGTTTACCAACGTCGAATAGTTGACCGGCTGGGATACGGATACGAGGAAGCGACAGATCAAATTGTGGCAATTTCGCTCTTTGCCTCCGGTGACGATTATTCGATATTCGGAGTGTTCAATTCCGATTTTCACTTGTTCGGTACGCGCGATCCGGCCGTGCGGTTGACATTGCTCGGAACCGATTCGCTGGGTCGCGACCGGTTTTCAAGGCTGGTGAACGCTGTGAGATTTTCGTTGGTCGTCTGTCTTATCGGTACCGTGTTCGCAAGCCTGATCGGGGTGATTCTCGGAATGATCGGCGGTTACAGCAACCGATTCGCTGACACGGTCCTGATGGGCATAACGGACTCGGTCTTGGCGTTGCCGACATTGATTTTGATCCTTGCAGCTCGTGCCGCATTTCCGCTTGAGCTGCCTCCATTTCGAGCGGCAACACTTCTTATCGCGATCTTTGCTTTAGCGGGCTGGGCAGAAATGGCCAGGCTTGCACGGGGACTCGTAAAAGCCACGCGGGAAAAGGAATTTATAACTGCCGCGAAGAGCAGTGGGGGCTCGGAGATCGCGATCCTTTTTCGACACATTTTGCCTAACATCGCTCCGGCGTTGGTGGCTCAGGCGACGATAATGCTCCCGTATTTTCTGCTTTCGGAAGTCGCACTTTCGTTTCTCGGCGTTGGTTTGCAGGAACCGGTACCGAGCCTCGGCAATATGCTTGCATCGGCGAGCGATCTTGGACAGCTTCAGCAGCATCCGGTATTGCTGCTTTCACCGGCAATTGTGATCTTTATTTTTGTGTTGCTGGTTCGACTTATGACAATTCCCTTTAAGGATTCCGATCGCCGTTTACAAGTTGGGTGATCAGAAACGTTTTTTGTTGTTTTGTCACAGTCTATTGATGAGGGTTAGAAGTATCTGGTTCACCTTTTTCGCGATAACCGCCGCGATGATCACGGCCGGGTTTTATTCGCCGGGTATTTCAACGTTTGCCGAACCGCAGGCCTCAGAGCGTCCGCCGATGTTCGTGCTTCAGGTCGGTATCGGTAGATATCTCAACGCACCAAAATGGGCTGACCTTCGCGGATCGATCAACGACGTTACGGAAATGCGAAAGCTTCTCGAGAGTGAACGCTTTCGAGTGCCTTCGGCGAACATCATTACGCTTACCGACGCACTAGCGACCAAACAAAAGATCTTTGCTGCTTACCAGGAAAATCTGATCGCGAAAGCGAAGGATTATTTTGAGAAAACCAAAAAGCGGGACGCTGTCGTGCTGTTTCAATATAGCGGTCACGGATCGCAGGCTCCGGATGCAGACGGTGACGAAACCGACAAACTCGACGAAACGCTCGTCACCTACGATAGCCAGGATGTTCAGGGTAAAAACTTCGATATCACCGATGACGAGATCTTCGCTCTAACGTCCGAGCTGAAGCGTTATACAGACAATATCGTTTACGTTTTCGACAGTTGCCATTCCGGTTCCGGAACGCGAAACGCTGAAGACGCAAGGCGTTTACCCGCACGAACGACGATTCCAGAGTCCGTGGCAATACCCGCGATCAAGACGCGATCAGGTAATTCGCTGGATGATGGAGCGAATGGTACGATCATGCCGCCCGGAAGCGATTACATAGTCATATCCGCTGCTCGCGCCGAGCAACTAGCGACACAAAAGTATTGTTTTGAAGAATGCGGCAGCGACAAGGAACCTGTCGTCTACGGACTTCTTACGTTTTACCTGATAGATGAGTTGAAGAACGCTCGGAACGACACGACTTACCGCGAAATAATGGAAAACGTTTCGCGGAAGGTTGTTGCCGAGCGCCCAACTCAGGTACCAGTAATCGAGGGCGATGAAAGACGCATCGTGTTTGGAAGCCTCGCATCGGCTGAAGACAATTTCGTTCCGATTCTTAGTGCCGATGCAGCGAATATTAGAATTCGTGCTGGTGCAATTCAGGGGGTTTCCGTTGGTTCGATCGTTTCTTTCTATGACAGGGCCGTCAAACGGTCGGAAAATGCGGAATCGTTGATGACCGGAAAAGTGGCCTCGGTAACCGCAACCGAATCTGTCGTGAAGATTCCCGTGTCGAATCGAGCCATTACCCCTACAGATAAAGCAATTATTGTTTCCGGCGATCTCGGAGTGAACAGATCGAAAGTACTCTTAGACTTGGTCGACATAAGTGCATCGCCCAACGTTCGGTCAGTGGCGACGGTCATTCGCGATTCATTTGCTTCAAAGAATGGAATTGCCGATGAGCGGGTAGAAATAGTTCCCAACTCAGCCGTCGGCCGTCAGACCGGACGCTGGAACATCGCGTTATTGAAAGATAAGTATTCGAAGGTGTTTCCGAAGGCGACCAGCAAAACGCCCA
>JBJMGN010000045.1:0-2770 GCA_045807885.1 Pyrinomonadaceae bacterium
ACGAAACCCCGGGAAATATGGATAGGAAAATCCGTCGAAAAATATCTCGAGTACCGCACCCTCGCCGGCCGCGAGGGTCCCGAAACAAAATATGCCCAGCGATGCAGCCATCGCGTACCAATTGTCGCCGGTTAGCTTCCCCATGAACCAGAACGCGGCGAAGGCGGCGAGAAATCCGGCAAGGGCGCCAGCTATCGTCATTGCCCAGAGCGTCCCGATACCGAGAACCCGCGCCGGTACCGCGATCGTGAAGGGAGCGGCAAATTGGATCGAGAAAAGCGACTCGGGCTGCGGAGTTTCAGGCGATTCGTCTCGTCCGGTATAAGGATCATTCTTCCGAGGCCGGCCATCGACCAACGCGCGAACGTATGACGCATACGCGACCTCGTCAATGTCGTTGTAAGCGTAATGCCCGTTCCATTCCTCACCGCGCAGCTGGAACATCTTGAACTGCGGGTAAAGGCAAAATATTGCAAGGAATATTCCGGCAAGAACACCAAACTGCCAGCGTAGCTTCATAAAAGAACTGACAGATTAGCACACGGAAGTCATGTTATCGATTGAGCCAGTCGGTGGCCTGAATTAGTATTTAACCTTATGAACTTAAAAGACACGATAATTGCCGATCTGACCGCAGCGATGAAAGCTAAGGACGCCGAAAAGGTTTCGACGCTGCGTATGGCAAAGGCAAGCTTGATGAATCGGCAGATCGAAAAGGGCGGCGAATTGACCGACGACGAAATTCAGAAGGCGCTTCAGTCGCTCGTGAAACAGAGGCGGGATTCGATCGAGCAGTATGAAAAAGCCGGACGCGCTGAATTAGCAGCAAAGGAAGCGGCCGAGATCGCCGTTATCGAAGCCTATTTGCCGCAGGCAGCATCTGCTGAGGAGATTGCGAAGGCCGTTGACGAAGCTGTGGCCGAAACAGGGGCGGCATCGATGAAGGAAATGGGCGTCGTTATGAAAGCAGCAATGGTGAGGTTGCAAGGCAAGTCGGCAGATGGAAAGATGGTCAGCGAAGCAGTCAAAGCGAAACTATCTTGACTGGAGCCCAGGCGTCCCGCCTGCAAGCCGTCGCCAGACGGCCAACTTTTACAAATAAAAACTACCTCACTGAAACCAGGATTCGCACTTCGTGCTCAATGCAGGCGGGACGCCTGCGCTCTAGTCATCCGAAGATATTTCTTACTTTCTCAATGAACGACTCGTCGTTGAAATCGGTATCTTCCACGGTCGCAAGTTTCTCAAGAAGCTTGCGTTGCTCTTTGGTGAGGGTTTTCGGGGTGATAAGTGTTACCGCCACAAAAAGATCGCCCTTGCCCCGGCCTCCGAGAACCGGCATTCCATGCGACTTTAAACGGAAAACCGTTCCGGTCTGAGTTCCCGCCGGGATTTTCAGGTCTTCTTCGCCGTCTAGGGTTTTCACTTTGACATCTGCACCAAGAGCGGCCTGGCCGAATGAGATAGGGACCGCGGAATACAGGTTCGCTCCCTGACGTTCGAAGGTGTCGTGCTCCTTAACGTGCACGACGACAAACAGATCGCCGGAGGGCCCGCCGTTCACACCGGCTTCGCCTTCACCGCTTATTCGCAGTCGTGAGCCAGTTTCGACTCCTGCGGGAATCTTCACCTCGAGCGTTTTCTCTTTTTCAATGCGTCCATGTCCGCGACATTCTTTGCAGGGCGTACGAATTACCTTGCCTTTACCCTGGCAGTTCGGGCACGTTCGCATCACGCTGAAAAAGCCTTGTTGATATTGGGTTTGTCCGCGGCCCGCGCAGGCTATGCACGTTTCGGCATGCGTCCCCTTTTCAGCACCGGAGCCTTCGCACTCTTCGCATTTTTCAAGCCGTGGTATCCGAAGAATTTCGTCCTTGCCGTCGGCGGCGTCTTCGAGCGTTATTTCGAGGTCGTAGCGAAGATCGGATCCGCGCTGAACGGTGGTCCGAGTGCGGCCGCGGCCACCGAACATATCGCCGAATCCGAACAGGTCGAAGATGTCTTCGATGTTCGTGAATCCCGGGTCGAATCCGCCGCCGCCCATACCGGCGTGGCCAAAACGGTCATACTGGGCCCGCTTCTGCGAATCGGAAAGAACGGCGTAGGCCTCGGCGCATTCCTTGAACTTCTCTTCCGAAGCGGCATCACCCGGATTCTTATCAGGATGGAACTGGACTGCCATCGAACGATAAGCTCGCTTTATTTCAACATCGGTCGCGTTTTTCGCGATGCCCAAAATCTCGTAGTAGTCCCGTTTCGTGGCCATAGGTTTATAAACAAAGCGTCAGCCCAAATATGAACTGACGCGAATGTTTATTCTACAAAATGTGTCAAGCGGCGCTCAAGTTTCTGCTGCGAACTAAGATCCTTTATTGAGAACAGACAACTTTATTCGACGCTACCCACAGCACGCCTTGTTCCTCGGTTTCGATCGGCAGCCATGAGTATGTGCGGCCCGCGGGAACCTCTTTTCGCTCATCGGCGACTATTGCGACACCGCCGTCTGGCATCACTCCGATGACGGTTTTCGGGTCATTCAGGCAATCACGCACGTCGCAATCTTTCCTTACAAGTATCGCCTGGCCTTTATTGCTGTATCGACAGCGTTTCGATGTGAAAAATCCTGGTTCCTTTGGCAAAACGACCGGAAGTTCCGGCGTCGGAGTAGGCGTGGGTTCGGGTGTGGGGCTCGGCGTTTGTGGTGGCGGAGAATTTATCGAGTTAGGCGCGTTGGTGTTCGCCTGCGCCGTGTTTCGTGATGTCGTCATCA
>JBJMGN010000046.1:0-5845 GCA_045807885.1 Pyrinomonadaceae bacterium
GTATCAACCTTAACCACACCTTCTTCTTCGGAGATCGGAGGTGTCGGCGACGCCGCTGGTTTCGCTGGCTGTGTCTGAGCTTCGGCCAAGTGCGAGCCGATCGCCGCGAACATAACGAGCAGTGCGATGGCCGTAGCCGGAATTATTTTTTTGTAAAACTTCATCTGTACCGCCTAAACTTTCTACTTCAAATTGTCGCGGACCGCGCGGTAGCTTGTTTTGGTCCTGATCTTATACTTCTTGAGATTTTCGGGATTGGTAAACCTGACCTCGATCTTTCTTTCACGGCCGTCGTAATTTTGGTTCGCCGGCCGGTAAGTAATTATGTACTGTGTTCGAAGCTCCTGCGATATACGCGTGAAAGCACGCTCAAGCTCGATCATGTCACCCGTAAAAAACGCTTGGCCGCCCGTCGCTTCGCACAATTGGGTCAAAAGCCTGTCGTCCTTGCCCTTTGTGGTCCCAACCTCCACACCGGGAACGGTTCCCAAAAAGCCTGCCTTTGTAGAGATGCCAAAGATCGTGGTCTCGGTTCGCTGCGCGATATCGATGGCGTCCGCCATGTCGGCGCGGCTAAACGTGTCTTCGCCGTCGGTAATTATCACGATGACCCTACGCCCCGGGATTGTGCGGAGCTTTTCGTCCGTGAATTGCCACACGGCGTCATACATTGCGGTCTGCGAACCGGTCTTTTTGATCTTATCTACTGCCTTATCCAACTGGTCGAGTTTGTCTGTAAAGTCCTGGTGAAGCGTTATTTCGTTGTCAAAGGTCATGAAGGCCGCCTTGTCCTTGCGCAGACGGACGACAGTATAAAGAAAATTTTTCGCGGCCTCCTTCGAAAACCCGAGCTTTCCTGCTGTGGACGGCGATGTATCCATCAATACCCCGACAAAGACCGGGGGATTGGTTTTCTCGTCGCTAAAAAACGTCACTTCCTGGGGCACGCCGTCTTCGATGATCTGAAAATCCGAACGCACCATGTCCGTAACGAGCCTGCCCTTCTCTTTGCCTTCCCTCAAGGTAACCGTCACCGGAAGCCTGACCTCGAAAGTTTTGATCTGTTCACGGTCTGGCGTAGGCGCCGGCGTCTGCGCGTCGACAACACTGATCAGCGCGAAAAGCGCAGCCGCACTAATAGTTAACTTTGCAAAACCTTTTATCATTAACGGGAAACACCTCGACCGGCCCATCTTTTTCGATGCCGAAGGCGGCAGCATTGTTGCCATTCGGCGACTGGGTAGTATATCAAAATACAAACACCGGCCTTAGCAGCTATCATAATTTCCCGATTTTGCTAATCCGATGCTTATGCACCAAAATCAACGTTTGAACGTGAAGCCAGACCCACATATTTTTCGTGAATACGATATTCGCGGCATTGTCGGAACGCAGCTTACCGATGATGCGGTGTCGACGATGACGCAGGCGCTCGGAACCTTTTTCAACCGGAATGGGGTAAAGCGCGTTGCGATAGGCTTTGACGCTCGGGAAAGCTCGCCTCGATTTTGCGAGATATTGACCCGCAGCCTCAGCGATTGCGGAATCGATGTAGTTTTGATCGGCATGGTGCCGACGCCGGTGCTCTATTACACTGTTTTTACGCAGGACGTCGATGGCGGCGTCATGATCACCGGCTCGCACAACCCTCCCGACCACAACGGTTTTAAGATCTGTCTGGGCCATGACGCGCTTTTTGGGTCGCAGATACAGGAGATCCGAAAAATCGCCGAAGCGTTGGCGGTGGAAGATTTGCAGCCTAGCCAAACTGTTGGAAGTGTCGAGAAACTCTCAGTGCTTGATACCTACATCGATGACATCGTTTCGCGTGTGTCATTCGGCACACGGAAAGTAAAAGCTGTTATTGACGCCGGAAATGGGATGGGCGGCGTTTCGGCAGTGCCGGTTCTCGAAAAGCTTGGGATTGAGACGGTGAAGCTTTTCATCGAACCGGATTCGAATTTCCCCAACCATCACCCAGACCCGACGGTCACCGAAAATCTCGTCGATCTCATCGACGCTGTTCGCGCAAACGATGCTGATATCGGCATCGCCTTCGACGGCGACGCTGATCGGATCGGCATCGTTGACGAGAAGGGCCGAATCATCTGGGGTGACGAACTCACTATCCTGCTTTCACGGGCCGTACTTGACCAACGCCCCGGCGCGACCATCATTGCCGAAGTTAAATGCTCGCAGACACTCTTCGACGATATAGAAAGGCACGGCGGAAATGCGGTTATGTGGAAGGCCGGCCATTCGTTGATAAAGGCAAAGATGAAGGAAACCGGCGCTGCCCTTGCGGGCGAGATGAGCGGCCACATATTTTTCGCGGACCGCTTTTATGGTTTTGACGACGCCACATATGCCGCTGCGCGCGTGCTCGAGATACTTTCGAAGACCGACAAGAAATTGTCCGAATTACTTTCGGATGTTCCAAAAACGTTCTCTACTCCCGAGCTTCGCGTCGATTGTCCTGACGACATCAAGTTCGATGTTGTCGCAAAGGTCGCCGAGCATTTTTCTCATACTAACGAGGTGATCGCCATTGACGGCGCGCGCATTAAGTTCGACGATGGCTGGGGTCTGGTACGTGCCTCGAATACACAAGCGATCCTTGTCCTGCGTTTTGAAGCGAACTCGGCCGAGAATCTGAATGGGATCCGGACGATCGTCGAAGGAAAGGTAACATCGATAATTGATACGATTCACAGCCGGATTTCGCATTAAAGTTCGGCGGCAAAGCCGCAAACTTTATTGGCAGTGAGGTTAGGAACGTGAAGAAACGAGGGTCCGCAATTGTTTCGTTATTAATTTTCGTTGTTGTGGTCGCGGCTGAAACGGTTTTCTTTGTCACTTTCGGACAAGCGAGGGAGATTGTCGGAACGATGGAAACTGCGATCGTGCACCTATATTGCGTTCGCTAAGAAGTGACGTCTTCGCGTTTGATATTCAGGAATTCCTGAATGGCGTTCGCAATACGCGCCTCCGTATCCCAACTGTTCATAATGGGCGTCGATTCACGAAGCAGCTGGTCGCCGGCGCCGCCGAGAAACATCCCGCCTTGGTGAAGCGTAACTGAATAAGACTCGCTATCTTCCGCAGTGAAAGTGCGCACACCAGCCCCGCGAAATTGTGTCAACGTTCCCTCGATAAGTTCCTTTTTATACAGGTACCGGCGAATGAAGTGATAAGTGTCGGTCGGTTTATCGAATATGTACACTTCTCGAAGCGTGCCGCGAAACGACAGCCCCAGGCAAACGAGGGCGGCGATTCCGGCGGACCACATTCCAAACGAATCCGGTCCGAAGTCGATGCGCAGGAATTGAAGGGCAAATGCGCCAAGAAAGATCAGAAACCCGAGTACACTCAAAAGCATCGGCCACGTCGGCCGTCGGTCTTCAATGTATAGACTTTCGGGACGGCGAATGATCCGGACACCGACGAGCCAATCGATCATCGCCGTTACTTTTTCGTAGATAAAGAACACGCGCCAATTAACTCTCGTTTACTTTTAGTACTGCCAGGAAAGCCTCTTGCGGGATCTCTACGCGGCCGACTTTTTTCATCCGTTTCTTGCCTTCTTTTTGCTTCTCGAGCAGCTTACGTTTGCGCGAGATGTCGCCGCCATAGCATTTGGCGATGACGTTTTTGCCCATCGCTTTGACGGTTTCACGGGCGATGACCTTATTGCCGATGGCGGCCTGGATCGCGACCTCGAACATCTGTCGTGGGATGAGTTCCTTCATTTTCGCGGTCAGGATGCGGCCCTTTGCGGTGGCTGTATCGTTGTGAAGAATAAGCGAAAGCGCATCGACCGGTTCACCCGAGACCAGAATGTCGAGCTTAACAAGCTTGCTCACTTGATAACCCGATAGATGGTAGTCGAGCGAAGCGTAGCCGCGCGAAACACTTTTCAAACGATCGTAAAAATCGAGAACGATCTCGTTGAGCGGCAACTCGTAAACAAGCATCACACGGTCTTTCGTAACGTATTCGAACTTTTTCTGGACTCCGCGTTTTTCATCGAGCAAAGGCAAGATGCCGCCCAGAAATTCGTCATTCGTGAGGATCGTTGCCTCGATAAAAGGTTCCTCGATCTTTGTGATCCGGCCCGTATCGGGCATTTTCGACGGCGAATCGATCTCTTCGGTTACGCCGTCAGTCGTTGTCACGCGGTATCGCACGCCCGGCGCGGTCGTGATCAGATCGAGATTGAATTCTCGCTCCAGACGTTCCTGGATTATCTCCATGTGAAGTAATCCCAGAAAGCCGCAACGGAATCCGAACCCAAGTGCAGTCGAACTCTCCGGTTCGAAAAAGAACGACGCGTCGTTGAGCCGAAGCTTTTCCATCGCATCTCGAAGATCTTCGTATTGGGCCGAGTCGATGGGATAAAGACCCGCAAAGACCATCGGCTTTACTTCCTGAAACCCTGGCAGAGCCTCGGCGACAGGTCTTGCCGCGTCGGTAATCGTATCCCCGATCTGGACGTCGGCAACGGTCTTAATAGACGCCGTAAGGAATCCTACCTCGCCCGGACCAAGCTCTTCGATTGGTGTCGGACGTGGGCGATTGACCCCAATTGTTTCAACGAGATACTCACGACCGCCGTTAAAAAATTTGATCTTTGTTCCCTTCTTAACCGTGCCGTCAATAACGCGAAACAGCACGATCACCCCCCGATACGAGTCGTACCAGCTATCGAAGATAAGCGCCTTCAGCGGAGCGTTGGCATCGCCCTTTGGCGGCGGAATGTCCTTGATGATCTCTTCCAGAATATCCTGGATCCCAACGCCCGTTTTCGCCGACGCAAGTACGGTGTGAGTCGTGTCGAGGCCGATGATCGTCTCGATCTGTTCCTTGATGCGGTCCGGTTCGGCCGAGGGAAGGTCGATCTTGTTAAGTACAGGAATTAGTTCGAGGTCGTTTTCGATCGCAAGGTAGGTGTTCGCAAGCGTTTGGGCCTCGACTCCCTGTGACGCATCGACCACCAGCAGTGCCCCTTCGCACGCCGACAGCGAGCGCGAAACCTCGTAAGAAAAATCGACGTGCCCGGGCGTGTCTATCAGATTCAAAACATACTGCTTGCCGTCCTTCGCCTTGTAATCCAGCCGCACGGCATGCGCTTTGATAGTTATGCCACGTTCGCGTTCGAGGTCCATATCGTCGAGCAGCTGGTCCTCCATATCACGGTCGGCAACGGCCCCGGTAATCTGCAAAATTCGGTCGGCAAGGGTCGACTTGCCATGATCTATATGGGCAATTATCGAAAAATTTCTGATCGAGTCAGTCTTCATACTTCGCGGAAAAGCAATCTTTTACAATACCAAATGCAATTTCCATTCGCACACGCCGCGTTCGTAATAGCCGCGAACTTACGTATGTAAAACAACTGACGAATCGGAAAGTTCAAGGTAAATTTACATTGCCCAAATTTAGATATGGCTGTAATATTGTTAATACAAAAGAATTTAAGGGATTATTAGCATTTATTTAAATGCAGGAGACTATACCTATGAGACGTGAGTATGAGCGAGAAGATTCCAGCGTAACAACGAAATTGACGTATCTATTGATCGGCGGCGGCATTGGGGCTGTCATAGCGCTGTTGTTCGCGCCGAAATCGGGCATTGAGCTGCGTGAAGATATTGCAGATGCTACGCGCAAGGGCCTGGAAAAGAGCAAGGAAGCAGCTGCACAGCTGCAGGAACGTGCTGGTGAATACTATGAAGTTGGCCGTGAACGCGCCGGCGAGATCATCAGTTCTGCTCAGGAACGGGCCGGCGAGCTTGCAGAAAAAGCACGCACTGCTGCTGCGAATATGGCTAATCCATTCACAGCT
>JBJMGN010000047.1:0-2978 GCA_045807885.1 Pyrinomonadaceae bacterium
TTTCAAATGCTACTACGCTCGGCTGAGAGTTCAAAATACAGGATGTTGATTCGCCCTCGCGTTTCAGGTGACAATCTTGCAACCAATGGATCGCGACCAAAACTTAAAACGGGTAGCCGAGCGAACCGAACCGTGGGACATAGTCGTGATTGGCGGCGGTGCAACCGGCGCCGGATGCGTAATGGATGCTGCGTCGCGGGGCCTTTCCGTTCTGCTTCTCGAGCAGCATGATTTCGGCAAAGGAACATCGAGCCGGTCGACCAAACTTATTCACGGCGGCGTTCGCTATCTTCGACAGGGAAACATCTCGCTCGTTCGCGAATCGTTGCGCGAACGTGGGCTGCTTTTAAGAAATGCACCTCACGTTGTTCATAAATTGGAATTCGTTATCCCATGCTACAGCCGCTGGGAAAAGATCGTTTACGGCTTTGGATTGAAAGTGTATGACCTGCTTGCGACGAAGTATTCGATCGGCCGTTCGCGCATTTTAGATCGCAATGAGGTTTTGAAACGCCTTCCAAACATCGAATCGAATGGCTTGAAAGGCGGCGTAGTTTATTACGACGGGCAGTTTGACGACTCGCGTTTGCTCATCGATATTTTGCGAACCGCGGAATCGAGCGGCGCGGTTGTATTGAATTACGCATGGGTTTTGTCGTTGAGAAAGGACGAAAATGGAAACGTATGCGGCGTGGAATTTGTTGACGTGGAAACCGATGAATCGCTTTCGGTCCGCGCCCGAGTAGTGATCAACGCGACCGGCGCTTTTTGTTCGGCTGTACAAAAAATGTCGGAACCGGCTGCACCACCGATCGTTACGTACAGCCAGGGTGTGCATATTGTGCTCGACCGCACATTCATGCCCGGCGATTGCGCACTGATGATCCCAAAAACAAGTGACGGCCGAGTGCTTTTTTGTATTCCATGGCAAGACCACGTCCTAGTCGGTACGACAGATACTCCGGTAAACTCGCTCTCACTGGAACCAAAAGCCCTTGGTAGCGAGATCGACTTCATTCTGGAAACGGCAGGTAAATACCTTTCAATACGCCCGAGCCGCGAAGATATCTTGAGCGTGTTCGCCGGCATTCGGCCACTTATAAGCAAAAACTCCGAAACCAGATCGTCTTCACTTTCTCGAGATCATGATCTGTTTGTGGACGATTTTCGTCTGGTCACGATCACCGGCGGCAAATGGACCACATTCCGGAAGATGGCTGAGGATGCGGTCGATAAAGCATTAGAGATCGCTAAATTGGAAAGCCGCAAATGCGTGACCGCCGATCTTGCGATCATGCCGCCGAAAACGAATGGCGACAAGGAGCGGCTTGATGATGAAACTGACCTCACACGTGGCGGCGTCGTCCGCGCTATTAGCGACGAGATGGCGCGAACGGTTGAAGACGTTCTTGCACGTCGAGCGCGTACATTATTTTTAAACGCGCAAATTGCACTGGACCTTGCGCCGAAAGTTGCGGATATTATGGCCGAACAATTGGGACGCGACGAAGACTGGGTCAAACGCCAGATCGAAGAATTTCGTTCGGTGGCAGTCGGATATCTACAGAGCGGTTCGCGCGATTAGGACGTTTTCGACATTTGCCGCACATTGCTAGAATCATTGAAACAAACTGCCATGAAAAAAGATCTATTTATTCAATTAATGATCCCGCTGCTGTGTTTAGTGGCGGTCCTGGGCTGCAATTTTCAAAATTCCGGCAACGAGAATGTGGCCGCGAACATTACAGTTTCTAATTCCAATGGCGAAACGGCGGCGGCGAATCCTGAATGCGGGTCGGGCGAATTGCGTGGAGGTGAGGCCGAATTGCTTGTCGCCGATCTCTACCGTCAGCATGATTCGAAGAAAAGCCCTTTTTTTCAAACTACTGACCGCGGGCGGGTTGATAAATTCTTCACGAAATCAACGGCTGACCTGATATGGAAGGATTCGACCAGCTCGAAAGGCGAGGTCGGCGCGATCGATTTCGATCCGCTCTATGACACGCAGGATCTGGAAAAAAAGAATTTCGCGGTCGGCAAGGCAGTGGTCAATGGCTATCAATCGACTCTGCCTGTAACGTACACAAATTACGGCGAGAAAAAACGCCTTACGTTCATGCTGAAGATGGTTGACGGCAATTGGAAGATCGACGACATCAAGTATGACGAAGGCCACACTCTCCTTGCGATTCTTAAAGAAACGTACGGCAAGGCTTCCGGTAATGCTCCACCCGTGAATAATGTTTCGGGAGAATTCGAAGGCACTTACCGCGTCGGCGATACGACCTGTACTGTAAAGCCCGTCAAGCAGGCATTCGAAATTCGATGGGCGAAAGGAAAAGGTTCGGAGTATTTTTTCTACAAGGAAGCGAACGTTTTCGAATCGGAAGAGGATAAGAAGGGCGGTAGAAACGAGTTTCGATTTGATGATGAGAATTACAATTCGGGAACCTTTCTAAGAGCAGACGGTAAAACGTTTCCGGTAAGCCGCGCACGGTAATTAAGGCAGAACCGCGAGTGTGAACGAGTGGGCAAAAGGTTACCAATATGCCCGCTCCATCACTGTCGCGGTTCTGCCGTTGTTATTCGGTCGAGATTTCTTCCTCACCACTCAACGCGGCATTCAGTGTATGCCAACTCAGGCTTGCGCATTTTACGCGGGCGGGAAATTCTAAAACTCCGGCGAATATTTTCAGCTTTCCGAGGTGGTTTTCTTCCGTTTCGATATCGAGCTCGCCGGTTACCATCTTGTGAAATTCATCGAAAAGTGCAGCGGCCTCTTCGCGCGTTTTCCCTTTCACCGTCTGCGTCATCATCGACGCCGAGGCTTTCGAAATAGCGCAGCCCGAACCCTTGAACGCGACATCGCCGACCGTATCTCCGTCCATCTTCACAAAAACGCGCAGCGCGTCGCCGCACAATGGATTGTTGCCAACAGCTTCCTTATCCGCACCCTCGATCTCGCGAAAATTCCGCGG
>JBJMGN010000048.1:0-7780 GCA_045807885.1 Pyrinomonadaceae bacterium
AAACGGCATTCGGGTCGTGATCATTGACGATCTTTCGGCAATCAAACGCACTAATGACGGCGTTCGCGAAACCCTGGCGTTCATTCGGCAGCTGAAACAATTGTGTGAGGAGCTTGGAATATCGGTACTTGCCGTTTCCGACGCGGCGGAGCCAAAAAATGGAGAGGTAAGTGAAAATGACCTAGGCCGATCACGCATTCTATGCACGGTGGCAGACAGCGTTTTCGCCATCGGCCGTACGCGACATTCTGAAGACGGCCGATATATCATTCAAAGGCGGTCGCGGAGCGCGAAGGTGTTTTGGAACGTTCGCAATGCACCCGTCGCTACGATCAAGCATTTGGAATCGCATATGCTCGGCTTTGAATTCGACGAACGCTTTTCGCCGGAATTAGACCAGGAAAAGCTGGACCTGATCCTCACTGTAAAGATGATGCATGATGAAGGCGCTTCGTTTCGCGACATCGGCGAAATGCTCGGCATTTCAAAATCATATGCGTACGTCGCATATCGAAAATGGACGCCGGCGATGGAGACCGGATTGCAGTATGTAGATGACGAAGAGCTGCCTGTCGGCAGTGAAAAGTGGATAGCTATTAGTCAACAGCACGCGGAAGATCCAGACACTCCCGAACCTCGTAAGGAGGGAAGCTTTGTGCCGAACCCCTCGGAGATCCCATTTGCAGCCGGACTGAAGCGGCGTTCGGTCTACGACTTTGAGTTCGATTTTGACGGCTACGGCAACCAGATCTTTGTCGAAACCAGGCGCGAGCATGACCGAAAACCGATCGTCTGGTACAGGATGGACAGAGACGTTACGCGCCGGTTCGAACGCGGAGCATTCGGCATCCAGGTTCAACAATTTGCTGCCGGGCCGTTTCTGTAGCGACGCTTTGTCCGCCGTTTGCGGCACATAGCCACGTTCTTTGCGGCGTGGTCCGATATCGGAACTGATGTTCAGCCCGTTTCAATTCATTTCCCCGGGACACATGTCTTCGCATCGATCGGTTTCGCCTTCCACGTGTGCGAATAGGTCGCGCATTTGCCCAGGATGCAGCCGGTGCCGTCAACAAGCATCGAGCCGTCGTCATGGATCTCATACGGACCTGAGCCGGAAGCATTGAACGGCCCGGAGTATGTGTAATTGCCCTTCGTCGGGCTCGACGGGGTGAATTCGAATTTGAGCGTGCCCGGTATGTCGAACTTCACGCTCGTATCGCAAACGTTGCCTTCCTGACTTGCTTCGTCGATCGTACCCGAAATGTGATAAGCGTGTTTCGCTGTCGTACCGGATACGTCCGGTAACGGCGAAGTCGCAGATGGAGCAGGGCCCGCTCCCGGACGATCATTATTCGCCGAGTTGGAAGCGGGCGACAGTAGTTTGCATGAAATGGAAAAGGCCAAGACAGTGAGCGCAAAAACTCCAAAAGCTATATTTTTCATATTGTTTTTAACAACCTATGCCGTCCCCGCGGCATGACTGGCATCTAGAAGATGCTTGCGGCGAGGGAAATGAAGGAAGATGCCGAGGATGCCGACGACGAACCAGAGATAAAAGTACGGGTAAGAAAACGCTACCGCGAGAACCATGCCGATTATCGAGATCGATTCGCAGAACGCACAGGCGATGACGAGCCCGGTCTGCACGTATTTCGTATTTTGTTCGGCGATCGCTTGTTCAACGCAGCGGCGACGCATAATGAACGAAACGACAAGATTTGAGAGTGCAAGAACCGTCGCGCCCAAAATAACCGGCGGGTACGCTCCCAGAAAGCCCTGTTCAGTGTTAACAGCAGCGTTTTGGCCCCGGAGTGTCCATGCGAGGCCGTAGAGCGCGAATTGCGACATCAAGAGCACGAACCAGATGATCGCCATCGTGCGGAAGAGGTGGTCGATGTCGGGTTTGTTTTGCATAAGATCGGTTTCAAGTTAGCCCTCCCTTACAGTCAGGCTTCTGCGATTTCAGTCTGTGGCGTCCAATTCTTCCTCGAGCAGTTGGCGTTCGTAGAGGTCAGCGTATTCGCCATCGAGAGCGAGCAGCTCTGCGTGCGTGCCGCGTTCGATGATGCGGCCGCCATCCAATACACATATCAGGTCGGCGTCCTTTATCGTCGAAATACGATGCGAAACGATCAGTGTTGTGCGACCACGGCGGACGTCGCGAAGATTGTGCAGGATCTTTTCCTCTGTATAGGTATCTACGGCAGAAAGAGAATCATCGAGGATCAGTATTCGCGGATCACGCATAACAGCACGGGCAATTGCCGTCCGCTGTTTCTGACCGCCGGAAAGCGTAATCCCGCGTTCGCCGACCAACTGTTCGTATTGCTTTGGAAACGATCGGACGTCTTCGGCTAGGCCTGCCGAAGCCGCCGCGGCCTCTACAGAAATGACGGAACGACCTGCGTAAGCTAGTGGATTCTTTCCATCTTTTTTCAGGAACCCATCCATTGACGCGTAGGGTTCTGCCTGAACACCAAACGCGATGTTTTCGGCAAGCGTGTCACTGAACAGAAACGTTTCCTGCGGAACAAAACCGATCGAGCGGCGCAGCTGCTGTAGCGGATAGGAGCGCAGCGGCTTTCCGTCGATCAAAACGGTGCCGTCGGGAGCTTCGAGCAGACGGGAGACGAGATTCATCAACGTAGATTTTCCGCTGCCTGTCTTACCGACAAATGCGACCGTCTGTCCGGGCTCGATCATCAGATCGATATTTTCAAGCACCGGCTTTCCGTTATAGGCGAAATTTAAATTGCGAAATTCAACGGCACCTTTTATCGGCGGCTGTTCGCGGGCGCGGTCCTCGTCTCTGATAGTCGGAACGGTTTCGAGGATCGCGTTGAAGCGTTTCAGCGAAGCAGTACCTCGTTGGTATAAATTGACGACATAGCCAAGAGCTATGAGGTACCAGATCATCCGCTGTAAGTACAGAATGAACGATGTGAAATTGCCGGCAGTTATTTCGCCACGCACTGCCATCGGAACGCCGATGGCGACAATGATCACGAAGCCTAGACCGATGAAAAAGAAAAGCATCGGGCGCATAGCCGCAGCGAACTTTACAAGCCGCAGATTTTGTTCCGCGTACTCGCGATTGAGTTTTTCAAATTGCGCGATCTCGGCATCCTCCTGCGCATAGGCGCGGACGACGCGAACCCCCGTGAGATTTTCCTGCGCCCGTGCGGTGATATCCGAGAAAAATTCCTGTATCTTCTCAAACCGGACATGGATCTGCCCGCCAAGATACTTGACCGTCAGCGAAACCAGCGGCATCGGTATAAGGAGCAGAAGCGTGAGCGTCACGGAAATATTCAGCAATATCGGGAGGACTATGACTATCGCGAAGACGGCCTGGCAACTGTAAAGGATCATCGGCCCTACGATCTGGCGAATGGCGGCGAGGTCGTTCGTCGCCCGGGCCATAAGGTCGCCAATGCGGTTGTTTTGAAAAAATTCGAGCGGCTGATGTACGAGTGCGGCATAGAAATCGTTTCGCATATCAAACTCGATATGCCGCGATGCATTTATAAGCAGCCGCCGCTGGGAAAAAAGAAAGATGCCGCTCAACAGGTTCGCACCCAATATCACGAGCGGATAGTAAACGGCCTTTTCCCAGGTAACGCCCTTACCGAGATCGTCAACCGCAAGACCCACGAGATATGGCACCAGCAAGCCAAATGCGAGCGAGACCGCGATCGACACCACGCCGCCTATCAAATGCCAACGGTACGGTCCGAAATAACGTGCGAATTTGCGGAGCTGCTCCATTGAATAATTACAAAGTTACGAGAATAAATTGACTGAGCTCGGAGATCACTACCCCGCAACTCAACTAACTTTCAAATACGTCGACAAACCGGGTGCGATGAGCTTCCCTTCGTTGTTGACCACATCCGCCGACACAGTGAAAACGCGTTTTCCAGGACGCACGACCTTTGCCGTACAAACGGCATCGCCTTCGGAATGCGGTCGCAAATAATGCACGGTCAGATCGACCGAGGTGGTGACCTCATGGTCCTCGAGATATGTGCGGATAGCAAATGCCATCGCGGTGTCGATCAGCGTTGCCGTCACTCCCCCGTGAAGAATGCCATAAGGCTGACGAAGGTCGTCGCGCATCGCGATCTTCACGTCGGCTTCACCCTTTCGAATATCAACAAGCTCCATACCGATCAGGCGAGCGAATGGGAGTTTTTTCAGTGCATCGAAAGCACGTTCCTTATCTTTTTCAGAGATCTCAGGTGCGGACATCTTTACAAATTTGACAAAATTATCGGCGTGACTGAAGTTTAGCATAACGATTTTTTGCGAGATGAGTTTGAGGAAATGGCAGGCGAAATACCTTATTGGCTGTGCGGCGATCTTGCCGGCCGCTCCATTCTTTTATCTGCAGGGGCAGATCGCACGTTGGAAGGTCGGCGTGCTGCCGGGAGCGGAAGGCGAATCGGTCGGGGTCGCCGGGAGCGGTAATGGCGTTCCGGCAAGGCTCTTTGTGATCGGCGAATCCACTGTCGCGGGCCTTGGGGCACGCACGCATGAAGTAGCGTTTGCAGGGCAGTTCGCCTACCAACTAAGCCAACGGATCAAACGCCCGGTAAAGTGGCACGTGGTCGGCAAGAACGGCGTCACAGCACGGCGAACTATCGACGAACTGCTGCCGCAGATGCCGAACGAATCGTTTGACTATATTCTGGTCGGACTCGGCGGCAACGATGTGATGAAGCTGAGCAGCCCCGCCAAATGGCGTCGCGATATGACGGAGCTGCTACGGCATTTAAGAAGCAAATGCCCGTCGGCACCTATCTTCCTTTCGAACTGCCCGATGATCATCATGTCGCCTGCCATCCCGCAGCCGATCAAGGCGATACTTTGGCAGCTCTCGCAAATGCATAATGCAAATGCCATCGAATTTACGCGCGAAATGCCCGGCGTTTATTATTACCGGCAGCCAGTTGACGTAGAGCTCGACGGTTTTTTCGCCGACGGTCTTCATCCTTCGGAGCAGGGATATGCCGATTGGTCGGCAGCGATGATGAAATACTTTGACGAAAACTTCGAATGGCAAAACCATGGCCAAAAATGAACGGCCTTTCCGATTTGGTCAATGCCCAATTGGAATGGCTGATAGTCCGCGAAAATGGGCGTACGCTGCCGATGCTGAGCTCGGAGATCGAGATATCTCACACTGGAGGCAAATCGACCATCGGCTTTGTCGACGACAAAGGTCTTTCCGTTTGGCGGATAAAAGAATTTGAACAGTCGGGCTCGGAGATCATCGTTTCGCTTTCATCGACGATCAAAAACGAAAAAGAAACGATTCGATTGGTGCCGCGTGAATCCGCTGCCGAACTGCGAGCCAACATCGAGCTTGCCCGTTTGCAGAAAGCGAACGAGATCGCAAAGATCGTTGCCGCAAGCCTGGGGAACGCGAAGCTCGTACGCGTTTCTTTGAACGTAGGCAACGGACGCATTGCTCAGATCGAGCTCGAGGACGGAGCGAAGCGACGGACCGCTGCGATCACGGATGTCACGAACAGCCTTACGCACGAATCGCTTCTCGCAACAGCACTGAAATGGCTGGACGAGTTACGCAGCCGTCGAAAAAACCCGATCAGCCAAATAACGATCGCTGCTGAAAAACGTCAAGCGCGAAATCTTCAGAAACTTCTCGCCCTCTTAAATAAAGGCGCGGGTCATGACATTTCGGTATTCGAGATCGATCGAAAGGGCCCGTTACCGATCGCAAAAGAGCTGCGCCGGCTTAAGCTTTCAGAGCTATGGCGCGAACGTGCGCGAAAGCTGAAATTTCCTGAGTCGATCGAACCAAGCAACACGGCGAAAAAGATCATCGAAATGTCGCCGGAGAATATCGATCTTGTTGTGTCAAAGAACGGTGAAACGCTTCGTTTCCTCGGAATGCCTTTTGCACGTGTCCGCAGCGTTATGGGCCGCGAAAAGGCCTGGTTCGGCATCGCCAAGGCAAAGCGGCCGGTCAATGAATCGGCAAAGCGGGCGTTTCGCGAACTGCGCGATCAACTCGACCTGCATCGGCGGAACGACCCGGCGTCAAAGCGGCACGATTGGTACCGTCTCGCGTCTGAAGCGTGGCTCGAATCTCTCCTTCGCCGCAATATAAAGTCGTTGGACGCAAATCTGATCCTGTCACCGATCTATAATCAATTTCGGTCCTCGAACGACAAGATAGACCTGCTCGCAATACGGAAGGACGGCCGACTGGTGATCATTGAGATCAAGACCTCGCCCGATCGCGATACCATTTTCCAGGCTGCCGACTACTGGCGAAAGATCGAACTGCAGCGGCGACGCGGCGTGCTCGCCGAGGCTCGTCTTTTCGGGTCGATCGAGATCGCAGAAAAACCAGCGCTTATTTATATCGCCGCGCCGGCCCTCAGCTTTCATTTCGACTTCGAATACTTCGCTCGCATGCTGAACCCCGAGATCGAACTTTGGCGATGGGAACTTCACGAAGATTGGCGAAGGGAAATCAAAGTGATCGCCCGCCGAAGTTATACTTAATTCGCGTCTTCATCTTTGCAACCGATACCCTACTCCGCGCACTGTTTTCAGGACTTTCGGGTCGTTCGGTTCGTCCTCCAGGATCTTCCGCAGCCTGACGATAAAATTATCGATCGCGCGCGTGTCGGTATCTTCCGCGAGTCCCCAGACGTCTTCCAGAATCGTTTTGCGCGACACTGCCTGCCCTTCATGTTCGATCAAAAAAGCGAGCAGCTTCGCTTCCATCAGCGTCAGGTTCTGAATGCCATCGTTCGTATGAAGCTGCAGGTTTGCAAGGTCGAACACGCGGCCGTTGATCGTTTCGCGTCCGTCCGCTGCTTTCGGGATCGTCCGGGCCCATTCGTTTCGGCGCAGCAGCCCATTCAAACGCGCCAGGAATATCCCAAGGTCGAACGGCTTCGGCAAATAATCGTCGGTGCCGGCCTCGAAGCCGTTCAAAACGTCTTCGGGCCTCCCGCGTGCCGTAAGCATTAATATCGGCACGAAGTTTTGGTCTGCCCTCAGCCGTCTCGCAACTTCGAATCCATCAATTCCGGGGAGCATGATGTCGAGTATGACGGCATCGAACTTTGACATCCCGATCAGCTCGAGCGCGACCTCGCCCGTGTCGACCACAACGGCCTCAAATCCCTCGGCCTCAAGATTGAACTTGATGCCTTCGGCGATATGCCTTTCATCCTCAACGATCAGAATACGCATTAATTTCGTTCCGCTTTTGGCAGCTGAACCAGGAACGTACTTCCTTTTCCTTCGCCCTTGCTTTCGGCATGAACTCTTCCGCCGTTCCTCTCGACTATCGCTTTCACAATAAATAGGCCCAGGCCGGTGCCTTTCGCATCGTTTTGAGTGGCCGTCGACCTGTAAAACCGCCTGAAGATCCGTTTCAGATCGGCGGCCGCAATTCCACGCCCTTTATCCTTGATCACGACCGCGATCCTATTATTAAATCCGTTCGTCTGTGACTTCACCGTGATCTTCGGCTCTTCGGCGCTGTATTTCACGGCATTGTCGAGCAGGTTGAGAAAAGCGGAAAGCAGCTCGTCGTGTTCGCCCTTAACTTCGATGCCCTCGGCGCCGGGCGAATACTTTATGGCGCCCTCCGGCAGGTTGTTTCGCGAACGCGTGATCGCGACGGCGTCTGACAGGACCGCATCGACCGCGACGTGGCCCTTTGAGTCAGCCCCGACCCTTTCCCTGATACGCCCGGCGCGCAATACCTGCTCGACGGTGTTCAGCAGCCGGT
>JBJMGN010000049.1:0-4944 GCA_045807885.1 Pyrinomonadaceae bacterium
TAGATTTTTGAATTCAGATTGGGCGGCTGCAATGCCGCCTTTTTGATTTGTCGAATAAATTTCAGCAAGTTGTGGAAACGAAAAGGTGTAAAGCTCCTCGGCAGTTATGCCTATCAACTTCTTGATCTCTTTCGCCTCGAAAGCTTCGCAACCCAAACCCTTTCGAAAAAAGTTAAGGATCCCCTCGGCCGAAGCTGCATCGTCAAAAATATTTCCAGTCAAGGTAGCTTTTGTCGATCGTTCAAAGTTCGCCCTCAATCTAGCCGCCATCGAACCACTCGCCTCGATAAAGAATGCATACACCGCTGCAAATCGGGCCGGGAGCTGGTTCGGGTGCAGGTCCCAGCTCTGATAGAAACCTTGCTGCATCGAACGCGTGACGTTGGCGAAGTGTTCGCGCCAGCCCGCGTAGATGGAATCGCGGTTCTCCTGACTTTGCATCTTGTTGAGCCTTCCTTTTTGGTGGATCGTGACCGGCAATTTCGTCGTTACCGAATCAGAAAGACGCACACCTATAGGTGCGAGATTCGCCAGCATTAATTGCCGCGCGAGATCGCACGCCGGGTGATCGAGGCGCTGTTGGGTGGAAACGATTCCAAGTGCCGACGTGTAATCAAAAGCTCCGAAATGAGCCGAGGTGCAACGGCCCTTTGATGCATCGACCAGAGAACGCAACGCGATATTCCCTGATTTATCAAAGATTGATTGCGGCGTTTCGATCATCAGCTCAACGCCGATCGATGCCGTTGCTAATCCGTTCTTTTTTTCGAATTTTTTAAGACGGTCGCAAAGATCGCGAACCTGTTTTTTATCGGTGATCTTGGGTAGGGTTACGACGAAGTTCTCGGGAAAATTCTCGCCCCAGCTTTCAATGAACGACGAAAGAAAAAGTTCGAGGGTTCGAACGGCGCGCTTTTTGGTCTCAGGTGTAAGCGGTTTTATCCTGAATCCGCAGAATGGCGTTATCGTTCCCTTCTGCAGGGCGGCAGCTAGTTCTTTGGCGGCGCGGATTGCGTCGCTGTCTTCCTCTTCGTCAGAACGAAAGCCATAACCATCTTCGAAATCTATCCTGAAGTCTTCAACCGGCTCCCGCTCCAGTTTAATGATCGTTTTTCGGTAAACCGTCCAAGCCAGCCAAGCATTGAAATTTTCCTCTCGAGCCTTACTTTGACTTCGTGCGATCTGTTTTTCGAGCTTAGCTATCCCGTCCGGATCGTCGGGAAAAGTCTCGCTTCCGGACAATCCGACCGCACGAGCGAGATCGGCGAAATTCGGAGCGTAGTTCTTCAAGCTTTCGAGCGCAATATCGCCCAGTTTTCGCGAGATCGAAGCAGTAAAACGGTCCGCTCCGCCGTAAACGACGTGAACTGGCGAACGAGCTAACTGAGTCATATAAGCAGCATCTTAAAATAACGATTCGATCGCATCTTCGAGGGTTTTCACACCGACGACGCGAACTCCGAGAAGCTTTTCAAGGCCTTTTTTATTAGATTCGGGAATGATCAGCTTCTTAAAGCCTAACGCCTGCGCTTCGCGAGCCCGAGCCTGTGCCTGCAGCACTCCGCGAATCTCGCCTGTCAATCCAACTTCCCCAAAGACCGCCGTTTCCGCGTCAACAGCCAGATTGCGAAAACTAGAGGCGATCGCGGCGATCACGCCGAGATCCGCTGCCGGTTCGTTAACGTCAATCCCGCCGGCTACGTTCACGAAAACATCATCCGCTGCGAACTGAAATCCCAAGCGCTTTTCCATAACGGCGATCAACAGCGACGTGCGATTATGATCGAACCCCTGCGTCATGCGCCGGCCGGTCCCGAATTTCGTGCCGCTGACCAATGCCTGAACTTCAACCAGCATCGGCCGCGTACCTTCCATGCAGACGGTTACGACTGAACCGCTTGCGCCTTCGGGCCTCTCTTTTAGAAACAATTCAGAAGGATTGCCGACCGGCACCAGTCCACCACCGGTCATCTCGAAGACGGCGATCTCATTCGCTGCTCCGAACCTGTTCTTGGTTGCGCGAATTATCCGGTGATTGTGATGTCGGTCACCCTCGAAATACAGAACCGTATCGACGATATGCTCCAGCGTTCGCGGACCGGCGATGGAACCTTCCTTCGTTACGTGTCCCGTCAAAAACACCGGCGTTGCGGTCGCTTTCGCAAACATCATCAATTGAGCAGCGACCTCTCGCACCTGCGAAACACTGCCTGGAGCCGAGTCGATCTTTTCACTAAACGCCGTCTGTATCGAATCAAGTATTACGAGCTCCGGCCGCAGCCGTTCGATCTCGGCGAATACGGTTTCGAGATTTGTTTCCGGCAGCAGAAATAGCGTTTCAGCGCTTATCCCGAGTCGCTCGCCCCGCATTTTGATCTGCCTTTCAGACTCTTCGCCCGAAACATACAGCAGACGTGCTCTTCGACCCGCGAGTTTGTCCGCCATCTGCAAAACGATCGTAGATTTTCCAATGCCCGGTTCGCCGCCGATAAGCACCAGCGAACCGGCGACGATACCGCCGCCAAGTACGCGATCAAGCTCGTCGATACCCGTGGAAACGCGGTCGTCATCCTGCGCCTGTACCTGATCGAAAGAAACAGGCTTTGCTCCAAGTCCTTTAAATCCAACTCCGGCAGCAGTTGCCTGCGCGGTCGGCCGAAATCGCTCTTCGACAAAAGTGTTCCATTCCTGGCAATCGGGACATTGGCCCAGCCATTTTCGTGATTGGCTGCCGCAGTTTTGGCAAACAAAAATTGTTGCGGGCTGTTTCGGCATATCGGAATAAAACAAATATTACCCTATCTGCAGTTACAAAAGAATTTGGCCATCCAATAACGATAAATGAGCATCAAACACGGATTGTTCGTGCAGGCCCCTGCCATTTCGTGATAGTATTTTTTTGATGAAATGGGACGTACTTCTCATCCGCACTTCGTTTGTAATACTGCTGGCTGCTGTAGGCTACTTTCTTAATCCTGTTTCGCAGACCGCCCATATTGACGCCTCGCGGCCAACCCGGCAGATCATATCCGCCATTATCGGCGCCATCTTTGCGCTTTTGATCATCGCTTTCGAAATGCGGGCGCGAAAGGCGAGCCTGAAAACGCTGATCGGTGCCGCTGTCGGTTCGATAATGGGAATCGTCGGCGCCTATCTAATAGGCATGCTGATCAGCACGCAGGACATAAATACCGTGCCCGGCGAAATGAAGGTTTTCCTGACGATCGCGCTTGCATTCTTTATGGGATACATCGGCCTGATGGTCGGTGCAGCAAAAGGTGATTATCTCGATCTCGCTGCACTCGGCGGCATCTTCAGCGATAAGAACGTCAAGCACGAATACAAGGTTCTCGATACTTCAGTCATTATCGATGGACGCATTGCCGACGTTGCCGAAACAGGTTTCCTTAGCGGCACTCTCATCATTCCGAATTTCATCCTCGCCGAGTTGCAGCAGGTCGCCGATTCGGCCGATTCGTCGAAGCGCCAACGTGGCCGACGCGGGCTGGATATGCTGCAGCGTTTGCGCAATAACAGCAAGCTCGACATCCAAATAGTCGAAACCGATTTTCCTTCGGTTCGCGAGGTCGACCTCAAACTCATCGAACTCGGAAAGCAGCTTGACGCGGTCATCGTTACCAATGACTTTAATCTGAATAAGGTCGCGCAGCTTCGCGGCGTTGCCGTACTGAATATCAACGAGCTCGCTAATGCACTTAAACCCGTTGTGCTCCCGGGCGAAGCAATGCGTGTATTCGTCCTGAAAGAAGGTAAGGAATACAACCAGGGCGTCGCGTATCTTGACGACGGCACCATGGTCGTTATCGACAACGCGAGACGCCTTATTGGTAAGACGGCCGATATCGCCGTGACGAGCGTGCTTCAGACGACCGCAGGCAAAATGATCTTTGGCCGGCTTTGGGAAGAAAAGCATGATGCTGAAAGCGCTGAAAGCAACGTCGCGATACACGATTCGCGTTCGCTGGGTTTTCGCCGCGCTACGCGTGAGCTTCGCCAATCCACGATAATCGAAGAACTTGAAACCTAGTCCTGCGTTATCCATGAATACCGCGATTATCGTTGCCGCAGGTTCCGGAACACGTTTCAAATCAGACAAACCCAAACAATTTGTTGAGATCCACGGAAAACCGCTGATCGTGCATACGCTTGAGCGATTTCAGGCTGCGGCATCGATCCAGGCAATAATTCTCGTCCTTTCGGAAGACAGGATCGACGAATTCACAAAGATCTCAGAACGTTTTCCGGTCGAGAAACTGTTTGCCGTAATTGCAGGCGGGGCAACCCGAGCGGAATCTGTCCAAAAAGGGTTCGGTGCGATCGCGCCGGCAACGGAGATCGTTGCGGTGCACGACGGGGCGAGGCCGCTGGTTACGCCTAGTGAGATCGATGCGACCGTCGGAAAAGCTGCGGCGATCGGAGCGGCTTGCCTAGTGGCTCCGGTGATCGACACCATCAAGACTATTCGAGGCGATGAGATAGCGAACACACTTGACCGTGAAAAACTTCGCCGCGCGTTGACGCCGCAGGCGTTTCGCGTTGAAGTATTGGAGCGGGCATTCAATTTGGGCGACCTTAGCGAATCTGTTACCGACGAATGCTATCTCGTCGAAAAGCTTGGCCACCCGATCGCATTTGTTGAAGGCAACCCGCGAAATATAAAGATCACGCACATGGAAGATCTGGTCGTTGCCGACGCGTTTCTCCGAAACGCGAAATGGGCCAACAGATAGGAGCCGTTTCCCAGTTTATATTTCATCGTTTTCTGTTTGTTTCGGAAGCAATGCTTAGAGTAGGTATAGGCAGCGATATTCATAGATTGGTCGAGGGCCGGCCGCTCGTGATCGGCGGAGTGAAGGTCGAATCTGAGCTCGGTGCCGATGGGCATTCGGACGCCGATGTGCTTTCGCATGCGCTTTGCGATGC
>JBJMGN010000050.1:0-4641 GCA_045807885.1 Pyrinomonadaceae bacterium
ATCATAACTTTGCCTTTCCTGATTTTGGCGCTTAGTTTTACGGCCATTGCCCAGGATATTCAGAAAAAAATCGATGAATTCATTGCAGCCGAAATGGCGAGGCAAAAGATACCAGGGGTGTCCCTGGCCGTAGTAAAGGACGGCAGACCTTTTGTGGTTAAGGGTTATGGTTTCGCAAACCTTGAACATCAGGTACCAGTTAAGCCGGAAACAATTTTTCAGTCGGGTTCGGTTGGCAAACAATTTACGGCTACCGCAGTCATGATGCTTGTTGAGGAAGGCAAGATCAGCCTCGACGAAAAGATCGGTAAATATTTGGGCGAGGTTCCTGATGCGTGGGCGAATATAACTGTCAGACACCTGCTGTCCCATACAGGCGGCATGACAGATTACCCGCAGGATTTTGACTTCAGAAAAGACTACACCGAAGAGGAAATTCTGCGACGCGCCAAGGAAATACCCGTCGCATTCAAGCCAGGCGAAAAGTGGTCGTACAGCAATCTGGGATACGTCACGCTCGGCATTATGATCGGCAAGGTTACTGGTAAATTCTACGGAGATTTTCTGCAGGAACGTATCTTCAAACCGCTCGGAATGACAACCGCTCGGATCCTAAACGAGGCCGACGTGATACCAAATCGCGCTGCCGGTTATCGCGTGGTTCAGGGCGAGGTAAAGAATCAGAATTGGGTGTCACCGACGATAAATACGACAGCCGACGGCTCCCTATATTTGACGACTCTGGACATGATCAAGTGGAATGAGGCACTGGCGACCGGAACGCTTTTGAAAAAGTCGAGCTTCGACGAGATGTGGACGCCGATAAAACTGAATGACGGTAAACCACATCCGTACGGATTCGGCTGGGCCTTGCGTCAAGTGAATGGCCACCGAGTGATCGAACATGGCGGGGCATGGCAAGGATTTAAGGCACATATTGCCCGTTTTCCAGACCGCAAGTTGACCGTTATCATTTTTGCAAACCTGGCACAAGCAAATCAGGCGAAGCTCGCAAATGGGGTCGCAGCTATTATCGACCCTGAACTCAAACAAAGGCCTATCGCTGATCCGGATCCCCCATTTACAGCAAAAACAAAGGCACTCCTCTTGGCAGTGCTTGACAGCAAGGCGGATATGGCCAGATTTACACCTGAGGTTCAAAAGGTGATAACGGACCAGCAGGATCGGCTCACGGCGTTTGTCAAAACATTGGGTGCGATCCGGCGGTTTGATCTCGTCGAACGCAGCGAAGACACCGACGCAACACGTTACCGCTATCAGATCGAATATACTGGGATGTCGCTGTTTCTTGCGATGATAGTGAACAAAGAGGGGAAGATCAGCAGTTTCGCACTGCAGCCCGAATAGAACAAACGAACGATATGGGCACAATTCCGGTACTCTCTGCGGCCGAGTGAACCGAGATTATCGACGCATTGGAACAGCTCGCAAACACGATCAAGCAAGCGTACCGGACTGATGATGCCGACAAGTACGCGTCCGCCTTTAGCGATGGCTTCATCGTTTCGATGCCCGGAACTCCGCCCGTTCGTGGCCGCGGCCCGCTGAGGCAAATATTTGAATCGAGGCCGCCGCTTCCGCCGGGTGCGACGTTTGAAGTCCGCCCTACCGAACTCGAGATAATCAACGCGGAATGGGCATATGCATTCGGGACCGACACTCTGACCATTCCAAATCCTGATGGGGGCGATCCGACTATCGAGACATTGACGTTCATGGTCCTGATCCGTAAGACTCAGGACGGAAGGAAGACATTTCGTGAGGTTGATAGCGCGGATCAGCTTTAGCCATCTCATGTGATTGTTGCGTAGTATTACCGATGAATAACAGGATTGTAGCCTTACTTGGCCTGTTGCTGCTTAGCGAGTTTGTGGGCCCCATCGACGCCGAGCCGAGCTGGGACCAGCTTGCCCGCGATGTGACGATCTACCGGGACGTCTACGGGGTTCCGCATGTGTTTGGCCGCACCGATGCGAGCACCGTATTCGGATTTGCTTACGCACAGGCGGAAGACAATTTCTGGCGGATCGAGGACAACTATTTGGCTGCCATCGGGAGGTCAGCCGAGGTCGATGGCGAAAGACGTCTCGAACGCGATCGCCGCAACCGCGCGCTCGAGATCCCGCGACTGGCACGCGAGGAATACAAGCGGCTCGATCCGCATACCCGCTCGCTGTGTGATGCTTTCGCTGCGGGACTGAACTACTACCTTGAACGCCATCCCCAGATCAAACCCCGACTGCTTTCGAAATTCGAGCCATGGTATCCGCTCGCATTCATTAGATACAACTACTACCAGAATGGCTTTTCTCGCGATCCCGCGCTCGAAGGTGCGAATTTTCAGACCGTCGCGGTCGACCGCAGGCTGGCTGAAAATCAGGGGTCGAACGGCTGGGTAATCGGCCCGTCAAAAAGTGCTACGGGCAATGCGATGCTTTTCATAAATCCGCATCTGCCGTTCTTCGGTTCGGGCCAGGTCTATGAAGGTCATGTGCACAGCGAAGAGGGCTGGAATTTCACGGGGTACACGCGATTCGGTTTTCCGTTTCCATACGTTGGCCATAACGAGTACGGCGGCTGGGTAAGCACGGACAATGCCGCAGATCTTGTCGACGTTTACGCCGAGACGTTTGACGATCCGAAACGTCCCTTGGCGTATCGCTACGGGAACAAATACCGCATCGCGACCGAACGCACCGAAGAGATCGTCATCAAAACCGCGAATGGAAAAGAGACTCGTAAGTTTCGCATGGTTCGAACTCACCATGGGCCCGTCCTCGGCGAACGAGACGACAAAAAATTGGCGATACGAATGGCGAAGTTCGAGAGCGACGGATGGCTGCGCGAGTGGTACCTGATGACGCGCGCGAAGTCGGTCGCGGAATTGAAGCGCGCAATGGCACCGCTGAACATGCTATTTGGAAATGTGATGTGGGCCGACAAGAATGGCGATACGTTTTATCTCTATAATGGTGCGGTCCCGCGGCGCGATCCGCGATTCGATTGGAAAAAGGTGGTGGACGGTAGCAACCCTGCAACGGAGTGGAAGGGCTATCACAAGATCGAGGAGCTCCCGCAGCTTACGAATCCTAAAACAGGGTGGATGCAAAACTGCAACGGCACTCCGTTCCTCCTGACCAGCGAAGGTAATCCCGACCCAAAAAAATTTCCGTCGTACATGGTCCAGGAAAGCGATAATTTGCGGAGTGAGATATCACGACGAATCCTCAGCGCCCATAGCAAGTTTACATTCGAAGACTGGCACCGGGCGGCCTTTGATACACGCGTACTCGCTGCCGAAAAGCATTTGCCGATAATACTTGCGGCATTGAAAAAGCGATTGGACGGAGGGTCAGTCAATGCCTATGGTAATCTCCGCGCCGCATACGAGATCTTTGCACAGTGGGATCATCGAAGTTCTACGAGTTCGGTCGCGACGACCTTGTTTACGCTTTTAATCGACCGGTTGGAAATGAATAATGTAGATCCTGCCAATGAGGCGGGAATTGTGGGTGAACTCGAAGGTGTGCTTGGTGCACTCGAGAAAGATTTTGGAACATGGCATGTTGCCTGGGGCGAGATAAGCCGGCTGCAGCGATACGACGAATCCGCGAGTGGTTCGTTTTCCGATGACTTAGCAAGCGTTCCTGTTCCTGGCGTCAGCGGCGGTGCCGGTGCCGTTTTCACGTTTGCCGCAATACCTGCTAGAGGACAAAAGCGTCGATATGGAGCCGCCGGCGCAACGTATGTGAGCGTCGTCGAATTCGGTCCGAAGGTTCGTGCACTTTCGATCCACGTTTTCGGGTCGAGCGGTGACCCGAAAAGCAAGCACTTTATGGACCAGTCGCCAATGTACGCGCGCGGTGAATTCAAGCCGGCGTGGTTTACACTTGACGAGATAAGGGCGAATCTTGAGCAAGCGTACCGTCCCGGAGAAGAAAAACAGTAATGAAAACATTGATCAAATCCGGCCGAATCGTGACGGCGGTAGATGACTATACGGCGGACATTCTCATCGAAGGTGAAACTGTTTCGACTATCGGTAAATCGATTGACATCGAACCGGACAAGATCATTGATGCAACGGGCAGGCTCGTCATCCCCGGCGGTATCGATCCGCACACGCATATGGAGCTTCCTTTCGGTGGTACATCGTCGAGCGACGATTTCTTCACCGGAACGCGGGCAGCGGCGTTTGGCGGAACGACGACCATAATCGATTTTGCAGTTCAGACTAAGGGCGAATCAATGATCTCTGGCGTCGACACCTGGCACAAAAAGGCAGAAGGGAAGTGTGCCATCGATTACGGTTTTCATCTCATCACCACCGACTTCGAAGACAAGCACACCGAAGAGATGTACACGCTGATGGATGAAGGCATAACGAGCTTTAAACTCTTTATGGCTTATCCCGGTGTGTTTTTGGCGGACGATGCGACGATTTTTCGGGCGATGAGCGCTGCGGGCGAGCGTGGCGGGCTGGTCTGCATGCACGCCGAGAACGGGATCGTGATCAATGAGATCATCAAGCGCTTTCTTGCAGATGGCCGCACTGCTCCGAAATACCATGCACTCACGCGGCCGACCATCGCCGAGGCGGACGGCGTGCACCGTGCCATT
>JBJMGN010000051.1:0-2892 GCA_045807885.1 Pyrinomonadaceae bacterium
AGAAACGACCCTTCCCTTTCGCTCGAGGCCCAGCGCAAATGGTGCGGTAAAAAGCGCTATAACGAAAGGCAGAAAGAACGTCGTGTATTTCTTTTCAAGGGCGAGGCGCAATTTGCGCTTCTCAAGTTCAGAATCGGCTTCATCGATCAGCGATCTAAGGTCGGAAATCGATATCTGGCTCGGAACCATCATTCCGCCGCTAAACGTGCCGCGATTCAACTCGATCGTTTGGCCTGTAATATCGGACCGCAGCGGGATGTTGCCGTCAAAAACATAACGAAAACCGGTTCCCTTGATCTCCAACCGGCCGTTGTCCCAGACCGCATTTGAAATGCGGTACAGGGATTGCAATTCCGCTTTATCTACTTCAAATTGATAGACCATTGCGTCGCGAATGATGCATCGGAAACGACAATTTTCGACAAGGTCCTGTTCGTTATCAGACGCAGTTCCGTCAATAATAAAAGAAGCGATCGCGCGGTCAGACGCCACCCAATTTCGCCCACCAGCTTTCGGCTCGATTCCACGGCTTCGTATTGTTTTGCGCAACTGGTCCTGCATCCTGTTCGCCGATGGTGCTACCACTTCCTGAAGCACAAGGTTAAGCCCACCTAGAAGCAACATTAATAAAAAGCATGGAAACAATAGACGATAAACACTTTGCCCGGCCGCCATCCAAGTAACAACCTCGTTTTGGCGGGACTTTATCGTAAATGTCGTCAGGACCGCGATCATCGCGGCCGTGGGCGCCAGTTGGAGATATGTGAACGGAACAAGGTAAAGGATATATCTGGCGAGCAACCATGGGCCATTCGGCATTGAACCGGCAAACCGCCAGAGCTCAAAGGCGGTAAATATCAGAAATACGGCAGCCAAAAATATAAGAGCGAGTAAATAGTAGCGAATCAAGGCGGTGCCCAATTCGAAATCTCGGATGCCTGCCGTCAGATCGATCAGGATGTCGCCACGTCGGAGGACCCTTCGACCCTTGAAAATGCCTTTAATTCCCTTTTTTAAACTCGAAAAGATGCCAAGATCGATAAACCTGATATCCGTGAGCGCAAAATATGCGATAGCGGCGATTGACACTATTATCGGAATCAGACCGCCGACCAACACCGGAACGGTGCCACTTCGTGCGAGTTGTTCCCCGGCGAATGTCAAAAAGAAGTAAATCAAGAGGCTCATCAAGGCAATGCCGGAGCCAGAGCCTTTTTTGCTTCGTCTGAGCCGAAGGACGAGAGTGGCTCCGAGCAAGCTGAAAAGCAGAGGCGCGACTGCCAACATCAAGCGGCGGACGATCAATATCTCGGCCTCGGTGCGCTCCTTCCCTTCCCTTTCCAAGGAATACTTGCCGAGCTCGTAGATCCCAAGTTCCTCGATCGCCGGTGAAATGTCGCTGAGGCGGTTGACCATTTCGTCGCGCCGGGTCTTAATGGCAAGCCGAAGATCGCCGATGTTCTCTGAGATGAGTCCTATCTTTCCATTTGCGTTCGTTAGAGTCGACACAACAGCATCAGAAAGAACAAGCTCGGAAGAATTGCCGGTAGAATCGATTCGGCCGCTCCTGCTCGTTATCAGACGCGACGCCCCTTCTTCAGGATTTTCATTATAAACGAACACGTTTCGCCACTGGCCCGATTCCAGATCGACGCCGCGAACGTAAACGGTAAAGCCGGCTATTTCAGTATTAAAAACTCCCGGGTCAATTGGCGATTCGAGCTTGTATACCGCAGAACTCAATGCAACCTGTCGTACCACCTTTGACGCCAACGGTACGCCGTAAAGATTCACAGCGATCGAAAACCCGGACAAAATTAAGCCGAGCACAACCACCGGCACAATTGCGGCGAGACTTCCGACCCCGAACGAACGGATCGCTGTCAGCTCATTATCGGTCTGCATACGCGAAAGGCCGATGATGACCCCCACCAAAACCGCCATTGGACAGGTGAATGCGATCACGTTCGGAATTAGAGCGAATGTGAGCTGCCAAACGAATGACGAAGGCAGATTAGGATCAAAGAAGATCTCGGAATATCGGCCGGCCTGCTGAACAAAAAGTATGACAGTGAGGATGATCCATGCGAGTAGGAAATATGGTAAAACGGCGCGGACGAGATAGAACGAGATTGTCTTGCCGAAACGCATATTTCGTTAGGCTTCAAATGCAGTAACGAACTGTTGATGTTTGATCTCGCGGCCGGTCACGTTCGTGATCTGCCGCTGCATTAGAATCGAAAGCTCGGCGATCGTTCCCTTTTGGATCTCTGTGTTCCGAACGAATTCGGCAGGCGGCAATTTCTGCGTCGCATTCAGGATCGATCTGTGCGGCGGCGTGATCATTTCACTTCCCCGTCCGCGTGAACAGGTTCCGCATACAAGGTCGAAACCGGCGCCGAGCGCGGCAGATTCCGAATCGCTAAATTCCCGCTTGCAGACGCTGCACCGCGACCAGTCCGGCAAGACACCGCCGAGTCGCAATATCCAAACTTCGAAATAAAGTCTTAATGCATCAGAGGCATTTCTGGTTGAAATATTTGTATCTAGGCAAGCACGCACCATTCGGTAAAGTGTTTCGTTCGGGTCGTGCGGCGGCGCAAATGCGACCAGAAGCTCAGCAAGGTAAGCGTAAGTGCTAAGTCTTTCGGGCTCGACCGCAGTCGAGAATGCAGATTGGATCAGCTCGGCATTTTGAATGGAAACCAGCTCGCGATCGTCTTTTTCGAAGTATTCGAGATTGACCTCAGAGAACGGTTCGAGAGCGCTGCCAAACTTGCTCCTGGTTCGGCGCGAACCTTTAGCTACGCCGCGTATCATCCCGTATCCTCGTGTAAAAAAAACTACGATACGGTCAGCCTCGGCCAGGTTATAGCTTTTGAGCACGATGCT
>JBJMGN010000052.1:0-3265 GCA_045807885.1 Pyrinomonadaceae bacterium
AAACAAGATTCGTCGGCCATCCGGGGAGATGCCGCCGATGTCGTTCGCAGAGTCCACGACCTTTTTCGGCGGCCCGCCCAATGATGAAACCCTGTAAATTGTGCCATGGCTCGCCGAACGACCGGCGGTAAGAAAATACACCTGGCTTGTGTCTTCCGAAATCCCAAGTCCGCCCCAAAATTGTATCTTTTGAGGGGGCACCAGCTCTAAAGCTGCGGGGTCATCCAAACGACGGAGCCAAAGCGATGAAGTTTCGTTCGCACTGTCGACCATAACTGTCGCGACCGACTTACCATCAGGTGCAATATATGAATATCCGGCGCTGTTGGTCTGCGACAGACGCCGGATCGTCATGCCGTCAACCCGAAAATGTGTTTCCGCTTGCGGTTGGGAAAACCAGAACCAACCCGCAGAAGCAATTACCAATACTACGAGAGCACCGACTGCCCACCATAGCTTGGATGGCATAGTGGCCTCACGATAGAAACTACGAGCAAAGCTGTCCATCGAGACGCCCGAGTCTATAGAACTTCGAGCATCTTTCAATACAGAATGAACCTCTTCCATCGACCGAAAACGCTTTTGGGGCGATTTCTCGAGGCACCGCGCAACCATCCGCGCGATAGCAGGAGGAATCCCAGGTTTCAGTTTCGCGATGGGCTTCGGCTCATCGTACAGAACCGATTGGACGATCGCTCCCTGGCTCGGGCCACGGAACGGCCGTTTGCCGGTTAACGCCTCATACATTACGATCCCAAAACTGAAAATATCGCTTCGCGTATCCGTCTCGCCACCTTCGGCCTGCTCCGGCGACATGTAAGAGGGAGTTCCGATTATCTGTCCCGGCGAGGTGATATGGCTTCTTGAGATCGAGTTTGAATTGTCGCGACGATCGAACTGAGCCAGGCCAAAATCGAGGATCTTCGGCGTTCCACTCTCGGCAATCATAATATTGCCGGGTTTGACGTCACGATGAATAATCCCCCGTTCGTGAGCTGTGCAGAGTGCTCCGGCAATCGGCTCGAACCATTCAAGGAACTTTTCGAGATCCAGCCCGTTCTCAGGGGTCAAACGATCGAGTGTCTGACCATCGACCAGTTCCATCGTAATGAAAGGCAGGTCGTCGACCTCTTCGACCGAATATACTGTTGCTACGTTCGAATGGTTGAGCGTCGCAGCGGCACGGGCTTCGTTTCGGAATCGCTTGAGAATCTTTGGATCGTGATCATACAGTGATGAAAGCGTTTTCAACGCAACACTGCGGTCCAGTTTCGTGTCGACCGCGTGAAATACCTCACCCATCCCACCCGAACCGATCTTCGAGACAATGCGGTAGTGGCCAAGGATTTGGCCGGCTGACGGTCCCTTCGAAATTAGAATGTTGGAAGCAAAGTTATCGACTACCGGGTCGGAGATGAAGCTTTTGGCCTCATTACCAGCAGAAAGAAGGGATTCGACCTCGCGGCGCAGCACGGTTTCGCCGTCGCAGGCAACATCAAGAAACTCCTTTAATGCTTCGGGTTCGAGTTCGCTGGCGGCGTGATAGATCTCGCTGACCTTTTCCCACTCGCTCGGGGTCATACTGATCGCAGTTCGCGGAACAGCCAGGCTCGGGCAAGGTTCCAGTCACGCCTGACTGTACGCACGGATATATTTAATGTTTCGGCTATTTCGTCTTCGGTGAGGCCGCCAAAATACTTCAGCTCGACGATTCGTGAATGTCGGGGATTAAGTTGTGCGAGTCGTTCAAGAGCTTCGTCCAAGGCAACAACGTCGGTTTCGCGCTGCGGAGCGGCCTTAACATCATCCGCCAAAGAGACCTGAACACGCTCACCTCCGCGTTTTGCACTGTTCTTACGGCGTGCGATGTCGACAAGCACGCGCCGCATCAGCTGGGCTGAGATCGCAAAGAAATGCGACCGGTCCTGCCAGTTCACACGATTGGAATCGACTAGCCGGACGAATGCTTCGTTAACCAGCCCTGTCGTCTGCAGTGTGTGTCCAACACGCTGACCGCGCATGAAATTACGCGCGATCTTTTTTAGCTCGCGCAACACCAGCGGCATCAAGTCGTCGAGCGCCTTCGGTTCGCCGTTGCGCCAGGCGATCAATAGCTGCGTGATCTGTGCCGAATTAGCTTCCATTAAGGCTGAAACTGGGAGTTGAACACGCCGATTTTAGCATATACGCAAAATTTAAAAAAAATCGATCGACGCTGTCCTGTTCGTTTCCCTCGCTGCGTCTAGCTCAGAGACGGCAAAACAGGCCGACTAATGGAGATTCGAAATGTTAGGCGAAGCAATTACAGCAGACCAGATCTTTATACCGTGTATACCGCCAGGCTCTAGTTTTCTTGCGTCGATGTCTTATGAGGCGTCAGCGATCGCGACGGTAACGATGGGTTTCAGCACAGATCCGGTGGCGCGTTGGTTCTATCCGGAGCCGGCAGATTATTTCCGATGGTTTCCAAAATTTGTTCGGGCATTTGCTGGAAAGTCTATCGAGCACGGCACCGCATTCTGCACCGCGAATTACTCGGGTGCAGCTTTATGGCTGAAACCCGGTGTTCACCCGAACGAAGATGCGATGGTCGAGCTTGTTCTGGAGTCTATTCCACAAAGCAGGCAGTCCGCAGTATTTGAACTGTTCGAAAAAATGGATGGCGGACATCCGAATGAACCGCACTGGTACTTGCCGATGATCGGCGTGGACACGTTTGAACAGAACAAAGGTATCGGATCGTCACTTATGCGGGCCGCGCTCGCACAATGCGATGGGGAAGGGCTTCCGGCTTACCTGGAATCCTCAAATCCAAGAAATATTTCGCTTTATCGACGCCTTGGATTCAAGGCAATTGGCGAAATACGCGTCGGTGATATACCGCCGCTTATACCGATGCTGCGTGAGGCGCAGCGCTAATTCATAACACGTAAGGAGCAATCATCATGTTAGGAACAACTGTAGTCAACGAAATAAACAATTCAGCACCGATCCCGGATTACGACTATCAAGACACGATCGCCGCTTCGCAAAAAGTGAACTGGCGGATCGAGGATATTATCGGCGGCGACAAGAAACTGGACTTTTCAAAGCGATTCATGCCTGAGCGGTTAGCACGCGTCGAGCAATTGACCTTTCTGAATGACGACGAAAAGCGCGTTCTTAATCAGATCCGCGGAAATGCTTACCTCACGATCTTTGGGATCGTCGAAGAATTCATCGTGCCATTCGTATTGGATCACATACGGCCGTCGCTGAATGAAGA
>JBJMGN010000053.1:0-6411 GCA_045807885.1 Pyrinomonadaceae bacterium
TGGGCGATGTGCTGACTCGCGCGAATGAAAATCTTCGAGCGGAACGCCTTACGGGCGTGGAAGGAGGCACACTCCTTGAAGCAAGGTCACGTCGTTTTTCGTTGCGCGCGACCGGGTTTTGGTCGGAAGTCGATCATGCGATCGCCAACACTACGCTTTCGGTGTCACCGTCCCTGATCACACGACAGCGGCAAAATCTTGGAAAAACTCGATCTCGCGGGATGGAGATCGATCTGGAATTTCAGCCGTACAAAAGCTTAAGGATTTTTGCGGGGTATTTTTTTGCAGATGCAAAGGTTGTCGAATTCGCGGGAAGCGATTCGCTTGTCGGCCGAATGGTCCCGCAGGTGCCGCGGCATCAGTATTCATTTCAGGTCGTTTACCAAAGGCCCGCGCTTTTCGATCTCACGATCCAGGGGCGCGGCGGCAGCCTGCAGTTTGACGACGACCAGAACCTATTCCCGCTTCACCGGTTTTTCACGATGGATGCACGCATATCCCGCCGCATTCGAAACGGTTTTGAGATATTTGCGTCATTCGAAAATATTTTAAATCAAAGGTACGAAGTTGGGCGGACCCCAATAGTTACGCTCGGCACACCTGCAACCGTTCGTGTCGGATTTCGTTTCGGAACTTAAAAACAAATTGAATTAAGGAGTCAGGACGATCTTACCGTTGGCCTTATTTTCTATGATGGCATGGTGAGCGAGCGGGGCGTCGGCGAGCGAGAATTGCCTTGAAACCGACGGCGCTAAGTATCCATTCGAGAGACCGTCGAAGATCGCAGAGTGTATCTCGTCGAGTTTTCCTTGCGGAGCATTGAAAAGGGACATGCCGAAAAGCGTTGCGTCCTTTGTCATCGCTTGGCGGGGAGTAAATTGGACAGAGCCGCGGTTACCGACGATCACGATGCGGCCGAACATCGCGAGGGCCTCAAAATCGCGCTCAAGGTTTTCGTTGGCAAGCATTTCGACGATTATGTCAACGCCTTTTCCGTCGGCAAACTCGCGTATCTCGCCAAGATGATCTTCGTCCGTATGATCAAAAACGGCATCGGCACCTTGTTCTTTAACAAGCTTCTTTCCTTCGTCCGAGCTCGCAGTTCCAATTACGGTTAATCCAGCATTCTTCGCCCACTGTATTGCGGCGATTCCGACGCCGCCCGATGCGCCGTGAATCAGGACCTTTTCTCCGGCTTTAGCGTCAGCTTTTTGAAAAAGTGCGCGGTAACTAGTGGCATAGGGCGTCCAAACCCCCGCGCCTTGTTCAAAACTAACGTTGTCCGGAAGCCGACCCAGATGACACTCGCTGCATAAAGCGAATTCGGCGTATGTGCCGGAGATCGACCCGGCGGAGTAAACGCGATCCCCGGACTTGAATTTTGAAACAGAGTCACCAACTGCCTCTACTATTCCCGCAGCGTCTTTACCGGGTGTGTACGGCAATTGCGGAGCGTGGGCATGAATTCCCGTCCGCAAATATGTGTCGACCGGATTAACACCCGCCGCTTCTATCTTTACAAGCACCTGCGAGTCTACGGGTCGCGGCGTTTCGACCTCTTCGACCTGCATCACTTCCGGCTCGCCGTATTCTTGAATTACGATCGCTTTCACAAATAGTTTTGGACAGTTTTTTCTCTGGAGATTATAACGGCGACTTACCAACTTTGCGAAACGCCGAATTTCAATGCCCATTCCACAAAACAAAATAATTTCCGTGCTTTAAACATTAAAGGTAGTAGACTTCATCCTAGTTTTACCGACCTACTCATCCTCCCGGACTTAATTTTTTGGGTTTTTCAGCGCGCCCTTATAAATGCGCCGACATAAAAACGCATTGAAGGAGCTACAACATGACCAGACCTATCTCTCTAGCAATTTTCTTGCTGCTCGGAATTAGTGGTACGTTCGGGCAAAGCCGAACGCTTGCTCAAGGTAACCCTGCACTTACTCAGTCCATGGCGGATAAGCTTGAGTTCGTATACAGCCGACTTCTTGATATTAAACTCAATGTCGAACAGCGGGGACGTTTTCAAAATGGGCTTATCAAATACTGGACCGAAAAAAATCAGGATGGGATCAAAACCAGCTTGGACAACCTCAAATATTATGATTCGCCAGAACAGCTAAACGAGCTCCGAACCTCGAGCCAGGGAGCAATAGTCGAGGGTTTACGACGCGATGCAGCCGAAACTGGCGATCCCGTTTCCGGAGTTTTGGTCGAAGCGTTTGATATCAAACATCCTGGCCAGAGTGGCGAAACGCGCGTGCGAACGTTCGCTGATCTGGTTGGAATATGGAAACGGCAAGATGCCTTAGGTGCGGGAGTTGATCCAAACAGCGGACGAACGGTCGGAGTATCTTACACAGACAGCGGCACCCTTGAGATAACGTCAAATAGAGCCTTTACGATGGTAAAGGTTCACAATCATTGCAGCGGAACTTGCTGCCGTATGGATGGTTCGGAGGAAAAAGGGACGGTCTCTCTCGTTACTGGGAAAATGGTTTTTCAAACTTTAAGCGGTAGCAAATTAACAGAAGATGCTTGTTTGGCTGCAAAACAACGCAGTCCGGTCAAGGCACATAGCCAAACGGTCACTTGGTCGATACGCCCTAATCCAGATACCAACGCGACGACGCTCTGCCTGAATACCGGCCCCGACAAAGCCGAGTGTTATGAGAAACAATGAGGCCAACTATTCAACCGTTACGGACTTTGCCAGATTCCTCGGTTGATCGACATCGCAGCCGCGACGAACGGCGATATGGTATGCGAGAAGCTGTAGCGGGACGACCGAAAGTATCGGCCCAAGCAGGTCGGATGTCGATGGAATCTCGATCACATGATTCGAAACTTTTGAGCTCATCTCATCGCCCTCGGTCAGAATGCTAATGATGATGCCGTCTCGCGCCTTTACTTCTACGATATTCGAATGCGTTTTTTCGTAACGGAGCTCGCTCCCTATATTTCCCTTTTCGCATGTGTTAACGATCACGACCGGGAGCTTTTCGTCGATCAGCGCGTTGGGCCCGTGCTTCATCTCACCCGCGGGATAACCCTCTGCGTGAATGTAGCTGATCTCTTTCAGCTTAAGCGCGCCTTCCAATGCAACCGGGAAATTGATGCCGCGTCCAAGGTAAAGAAAATCCTGCACACGGAAATATTCCTTTGAAAGGTCTTCGATCGAGTCGGCATCATTCAAAAGCTGCTCGATCTTTAATGGAAGCCCGGCGAGGTCGTGCGCGAGCTTTTTGGCTTCGTCCTGAGTAACGGTTTCGCGCAGGCCGGCAAGATACATCGCAAAAAGATACAGAGCCGTCATTTGCGCAGTGAAGGCTTTCGTCGAAGCGACACCGATCTCCGGGCCGGCATGCGTCAGAATCGTGCCATCCGCCTCACGCGTGATCATCGAACCCTGCACGTTGCAGATCGAAAGGACCTTGCAGCCCTGCTGCTTCGCTTCGCGCATCGCGGCGATCGTATCCGCCGTTTCGCCTGATTGCGATATGACGATCAGCAGATCGTTTTCCGTAAGCACCGGGTCGCGGTAGCGAAACTCCGATGCATAATCAACCTCGACAGGAACCCGTGCAAGACGTTCGAGCATGTACTTGCCAGCCAGTGCCGCATGCCATGACGTGCCACAAGCGGCGATCTTGACAGATGTGAACGAGCGAAAGTCCTCCTCGGAGATATCCATCTCCTCCAGATAGACCTTCCCGGTGTCGAGCGAAACCCGGCCCTGCACAGTGTCGCGGACGGCACGCGGCTGCTCGTAGATCTCTTTGAGCATGAAGTGCTTGAAGCCGCCCTTCTCTGCCATTATCGGGTCCCAGGTGATGCGCTGCTGTTTGGGCTCGACAATGTTGCCGTCAAAATCTGTGACGCGAACGCTGTCTTTCGTCAGCACCGCGATCTCTTTGTCGCCGAGGAAAAATACGTCGCGGGTGTGGGCAAGTATCGGCGGTACGTCGGATGCGACAAAGAATTCGCCGTCGCCTAAACCGATGACGACCGGCGGGCCCTCGCGAACCGAAACGATCATGTCCGGCTCATCGATCGAGATGATCGACATTGCAAAAATGCCGCGAAGCTCCTTAACGGCTTTACGGACCGCATGTTCGAGCGACAAGTTCGCAGTGTCTTTGTAATGTCCGATCAAATGGGCAACGACTTCGGTGTCGGTTTCGGTCTTGAATTCGTGGCCTTCGGCTGCAAGGCGTTCTTTTAGCTGAAGATAATTTTCGATAATGCCGTTATGAACGACGACGACCTTACCGGATGCATCGCGGTGCGGATGAGCATTTTCTTCGGTGGGCCGTCCGTGCGTCGCCCAGCGTGTGTGGCCGATCCCATACGTTCCGTCAAGCGGTTTCAGCCGAATGCACTCTTCCAGGTTTCGCAGCTTCCCTTCCGCACGACGAAGCTCGAGGTGCTGGGCTTCATCCACCACCGCGATGCCCGCCGAGTCATACCCTCGATACTCCAGCTTCCGCAGGCCGTCTATGATCAACGGCACTACCTGTTTATTTCCAACGTAACCGACAATTCCACACATAAAAACAATTAAACCGAATGATAGATCTCGTGAACAACGAGCAGAATTGCTTCCTCGTTGGTTGCATTTAACACCGCCGCTTTCAGCTCGTCCGTGTATCTTGCTAACTTTGCATTATCCTCTTCCAATTCGAATGGCGTGTCGGCATAGACAACATCAATAGTATCGGTTTCTTCATCACTGTCCGAATTGAGGTATAACCCGCGTGCACCACTGATGACCGTGCATCCGCCAAACATCCTGAGAAACTCGAGCTCGCAGGCGCGTCGGAGCCGCTGATATCTTTCCTCGTTTTTAGTAGGGAGATAGATCTCAATTCTCGCCCGTCGGGATAAAGGCATCGGTGGTTCCTTGTTAAGCCGGCATCACTCTTTCACGAAAAAAGATCAACGCCGCGAGAACGATCAAAGAAATTAATGTACCAAAAGGCAAATACCAAAGCGTAAGGAGCGCTACGATAATTCCCCACCAATAGGCCCAGCTCGACTCGGCGAACAAACCAAAAACAAAAACCAGCCACGCTATGCCAAAACCAATGAACATAGGCCCGAGATTGAACACATCAACTCCAGTGAACGAAAGCAAAGAGGCCCACGGCCCGGGCTTTTCAGGACCGATGTACTTGCCGTTGAGCAGCACATAAACACCGTCAATCAGCATCCAAAGGCCGTTTAGGAGCGACAAAATAGCGACAGCATATCTCACGCTTTTTCTTCGTTGGCTCTGACGATCTTAGATTTCGCAGGGACGCCGACGACCAGCTCACCGGGGGCCACATCCTTTGTAACAACACTTCCAGCTCCTGTGCTTGCGTCATCACCGATATTAACCGGCGCAACGAGCATCGTGTCGCTACCGATCTTCACGCGGTCGCCGATGTGTGTTTCGTGTTTGTTTTTCCCGTCGTAGTTGCAGGTGATCACGCCGGCGCCGATGTTCGTGTCTTCGCCGACAGTAGCGTCGCCGAGGTAGGTAAGATGCGCGGCCTTTGAATTCTTCCCCAGCCGCGATTTCTTCATCTCGACGAAATTGCCCACCTTGGCGCCTTCCACCATGACAGCATGTCCGCGAAGGTGTGCCATAGGCCCGACAGAGCAGCCATTGCCGATTTCGGAGTCAATTATCAAACAGTTGTCTCGGATCTCGACGTTGTCACCAACCGTTGCGTTTGAAAGCCTCGAGCCTGATCGAATAACGCAATTCGCGCCGATCATCGTATCCCCTTCGATCGTTACATTCGGATAAATAACAGTGTCGCGGCCGATTGATGCCGTCGAGGAAATATACGCGTTCCGCGGGTCGATAAATGTGACGCCGCTTTCCGTCATCAGTTTTTCGATTGTTTCGTCGTTGATCATTTTTGCGATAGCGGCAAGTTGAACTCGGTCGTTAACTCCCTCGACTTCGACCGGCTCATCATGCAGAAATAATGCAACGGTTTCGCCGGCATCAAGCAGATGCCTCGGAACATCGGTCAGGTAATATTCGCCTTGAGCGTTATCCGTCCGGACCTTTCCTAATGCTTCAAAAAGCTTCTTGCTGTCGAAGCAATAAATGCCCGAATTTATTTCAGCGACTTCGCGCTCGGCATCTGTTGCATCTTTTTGCTCAACTATACGCTCAAATCCCGATTCGCTGCGAATGATCCGGCCATAGCCGAAAGGGTCGTCCAATCTCACCGTTAGAACCGTGCATGCGGCATTTTCGAGTTTGTGAACCGCGATCAATTCGCGCAGCGTGTCACGGCCTATCAACGGAACGTCACCCGACAGCACCAACACCGTGGAATTGCCATCAGCCAATTTCGAGCGTGCTGCATTGACGGCGTCACCGGTACCCCGCTGTTTTTCCTG
>JBJMGN010000054.1:0-3095 GCA_045807885.1 Pyrinomonadaceae bacterium
GACGTCACGTCAGGCGACCTTTGACAGCACGCTCCAGGACACGGAAGAGACCGACGCTTTGATCTATCCGATCAGATACAATACGCAGGCGAATATCGGCGGGGGTATGGGTGGCGGCTCATATCCGAATCGCCGTCGTCGCGGCGGAGGAGGATACCCTGGCGGTGGGATCAACGACATTATCGGCCAGATCCTTGGCGGTGCGATCCGAAACTTTCCGCAGGGGTCCGGCGGAAGTCCTGAAGAGTACGCCCTCGGCAAACGCTATCTTGAGCTGCTAGCGCAAAATAGCGGCGGCCGCGCATTTGAAGCTGATACATACGGAAATCTCGAGGCAGCTTTTGCCGGCATTGCCGAAGAGCTTCGACGTCAATACTCGCTTGGATATTCGCCGGAAAATGTCGGCCAGATCGGTGATCGAAAGCAGATCAAAATACGTGTGATGCGGCCGGATGTGGTCGTTCGTGCAAAGACGAGCTACATCGTTGGTAAAAATACGGGCCGATGATCAGACGATCGTTCCGTCTGCGATCGTCGCTCCTTTCGGTACTATAATTATCCCGTCTCGAATGTAATAGCGCTTTTCCGGATCGTCGGCGTTTTCGACGGCCGACTTGTTGATCAAAAATACATCCTTTCCAATACGAACATTTTTATCGACGATCGCTCGCCGAATCGTCGTATTCCGCCCGATCCCGATATGGGGCGTTCCGGTATCAAGATTTTGTTGGATCTCTTCGACGGGCTCGAAATAATCTGAACCCATCAGTATCGAGTTTTCTATGCGTGCGCCCGAATCGATGCGGCTGCGCAGCCCGATGATCGAGCGCCGGACAAACACGCCGTTCATGATGCATCCTTCGCTGACCATTGAATTATCTATGTCACAATCGTGCAGTTTTGAGGGCGGAAGATAGCGGCTGCGCGTATATATTGGGGCCTCGGTGTCAAAGAAATTGAATTTCGGCAGTGGGGAGGCAAGGTCCAGGTTCGCGTCGAAAAATGCCCGTATCGTCCCGATATCCTCCCAATAGCCGTTGAACAGAAAAGCCTGGACGTTGTACTTGTTGATCGCTGCCGGAATTATCTCGCCGCCGAAGTCAACGGCCGTTTCGTATGTGTCAAGAAGTTCGAGCAGCTTTCGATAATCGAACACGTAGATACCCATGGAAGCAAGGTATGGCCGAAGCTCCGATTCGGTTTGCGTAAGGCCGAAATTTGTTGTGTCGACACGCATTGACTCGAGAGCGTCACCCGTCGGCTTTTCTTTGAATTCGATGATCTTGCCAACGGAGTCGGTTTTCAGGAGCCCGAACCCTTCAGCGTCTGCCGGCTTTGCCGGCACGACGGAGATGGTCACATCGGCATTTGTCTCGTAATGTCTCGCAAGGAATTTGCGGTAGTCCATCCGGTAGAGGTGATCGCCCGAAAGGATCAACAGTGTCTTGACGTTCCAGTCTCGTAGGTGAGGCAATATTTGTCTGACCGCATCCGCGGTGCCCTGAAACCAATCCGGGCTGTCACGTCGCTGTTCCGCGGCAAGTATTTCGACAAAGCCGGTCGAGAAATTCGAAAAGCGATATGTTTGTGAGATGTGGCGATTGAGCGACGCCGAATTGTACTGCGTAAGCACGAAGATATGAGTGACGTTCGAGTTGATGCAGTTCGATACGGGAACATCTATAAGACGATATTTTCCGCCAAGGGGCACAGCCGGTTTCGAACGCTCGCGAGTCAGCGGAAACAGCCGCGAACCCGCTCCACCCCCTAAAATGACTGCAACCACTTTATCGCCCTGAGCCATGCTCTAAAGTGTAGAACGGAAAGCAAAAAACGGAAAACAGTGGAAAATATTAATCGGAAATTGCAAAATAAGAGCTTGGTGCTTTACTTCATTTTTCTGCCTTTCATTTTTCATTTTCCACTTTCAGTTTTTCGTTGATCATGTGGTACTGGGTCAAAATCCTGTCTCTTATACTTGCCGGCGCGGTTGGCTTGTGGCTGTTGTATGAGCTTGTAACATTTCCGAGCATTTCGAGTTTGCGCAGCGAAAATCCTACAACAACGTCGCTGATCGAATATCGCCTGTCGCAGGAGCGAGCCGCCGGCGAAGAGCAGCGGAAGTTCATGATCTGGACGCCGATCGAACAGATCTCGCCGAATCTGCAAAGGGCAGTCTTGGCAGGCGAGGACAACCGGTTTTTCGAGCATCACGGTTTTGATTGGGAGGCAATTCAGAAAGCCTGGGACGAAGCGGTAAAAGAAGGCGAACGCGAAGCTCGGGAAGAGTGCGAGGGCGATGCCAAGACAAAACAGGAAAAGAAGGACTGCGCTCCGAGCGAAGACGACTGGATACCGCCGATGCCCAAGTTTGGCCGGGGAGCGTCAACCATTACGCAGCAGCTCGCGAAGAACCTTTACCTCAGCGAAGACCGAAATTTCCTGCGAAAGGGCAGGGAGGCGATCTACACATATTTCCTCGAGCGCAGCCTCTCAAAAAAGCGGATCCTCGAGCTTTATCTGAACGTTATCGAATGGGGTGATGGCGTTTACGGAGCAGAAGCAGCCGCAAGGCGGTATTTCAATAAATCCGCTTCCGGCCTTTCAAGAGAGGAAGCAGCGTTTCTCGGTGCGATGATCCCATCGCCGCTAAATGTTTTCAATCCGGTCAAAAACCGCAAACGTGTCGTACGCCGGCAGCGTGTTCTGCTTCGTTACATGAACGGCATCCAGCTCAAGTATTAAGCTGGTCACAGCTATCTTTGCAGGCGTTCCCTATACCAAGGCGTATGTCCGCGCAGAAGATTGGCAAAACTGGTGGTCGGAGTGATGAGGCCGCTAAGTATGTTTCTCAACGGCCTGTTGCCTATCTTTCGTTCGATCCATCTTGCGACCACGTATTTGTCGATAATATCCTCCGCGATGGCTAGTCCTGTGCCGAAGGTTGGCGTGACCACCAGGTCGAGATAGGTCAGCCTGCTCTTTCCATTCGCGTGAAGCTTTTGTCCTACATTCCCGAGCGATGATTCGCTTAGTGGCCCCATCTCAAACTGCAGGCTCCACAAAGCAGACCAGGCCATCGCTTTCATTCTTGA